>JAPKCG010000052.1 GCA_028823055.1 Sphingomonas bacterium | reverse complement strand
CAAGGTCGCCATAGAGGTCGGCGGCGGCGGGCAAGGGACGCGGGCTGGTATGGCGGGTCGTCATCGGTATTCAATAGCGTCAACGCGGCGTATATGACAACGTTATCGGAAAAGCGGAACGGGAGAGAGAAACATGACCGATCGAAAGCGCTGGATCATCGTGGCGCTGGTGTTCGTCGCGATCATGCTGAATTATGTCGACCGCCAGATCCTCGCGTTGCTGAAACCGACACTGGAAGCTGAATTCCGCTGGTCGGATCAGGATTACGCCAACATGTTGTCGGCATTTCAGGTCGCGGCCGCGGTCGCGTTTCTCGGCACGGGGTGGTTTATCGACCGCGTCGGGCTGAAGCTCGGCTTTGCGCTCGGCGTCGGGGTGTGGAGCCTTGCGGGCATGGCGCATGCGATGGTCAGCAGCGTCGCGGGGTTCATCGCCGCCCGCGTCGTGCTGGGCGGGGCGGAGTCGATCGGGACGCCCGCCGTGGTCAAATCGGCGGCGACCTATTTCACACAGAAAGAACGGTCGATCGCGCTGGGGATCGCCAATACCGCCCCCAATGTCGGCGCGGTCGTCACGCCGCTGGTCGTGCCCGCGATGGCGATCGCGTTCGGGTGGCGCGCCGCGTTCCTGGCGGCGGGTGCGCTGGGGCTGGTCTGGGTCGCGGTATGGTTCGCGGTTCGTGTCCCACCGGTTGCGGAGGATGGCGTCCGTCCCGCGCCGATCCGCTGGACCGATTTGTTCAAACGACGCGAAACCGCCGCGATCGCGATCGCCAAGGTGCTGTCGGATCAGGTCTGGTTCTTCATGCTGGCGTGGCTGCCCGATCTCTTTCACCGGATGTTCGGCCTGCCACAGGGCACCGTCGGGCTGCCCGTCGCGTTGGCCTATGCGATGGCGGCGGGGGGCGCGCTGACCGGTGGCTGGTTGCCGACCAGGCTGATGGAGAAGGGCTGGAGTGTCGACCGTGCGCGCAAGGGCACGATGCTGCTCTATGCCGTGCTGGTATTGCCGGTGACATTGGTGCTGCTGGTCGACAATCCTTGGTCGGCGGCGGTGCTGCTGGGGCTCGGCCTGTTCGCGCATCAGGGATTTTCGACGAACCTGTTCGCACTGGCGACCGACATCGTCCCTGCGCGCGCGGTCGGATCGACGATCGGGATCGCCGCCTTTTGCGGTAATATGTGGTCGATCGTGCTGATCCAGCTTGCCGCGGTGTCGCTGGCGGCGGGCTATGGCTATGGACCACTGCTCGCGATCTGTTCGGTGTCGTATCTGCTCGCACTCGGGATCGTCCAGCTCATCATCCCGACGATCGTCGCGGTGCCGGAGGATGGGTCGGGCGCGTTCGCTCTGCCGCACTGATGGGGCCGCGCTGGCGGCATCAAAGGGGAGGGGGCGGCAAACCACCCCCTCCGATCGGCGATGCTAGAAGTTCAACCGTGCGGTCACGCCGTAATAGCGATCCGCCTCACGCGGGATGATGTAGCGATAGCTGCCGCCTGGCCCGCCGCTGGTAATCGCGGAGGCGAAGCTGGTGTCGAACGCATTCTTGACGTTGAACGTGATGCGGAAAAGATCGTCGCGCTGGACGATCCCCGCCGACAGGTCGAGCAATCCATAGGCCTTGATCGTCGTTGCCGCGCGCACCGCCGCATTGGCGTCGAGCTGGGAGATCTGGCTCGACTGGTAACTGGCCTGGGCGCCCAACGCGATGTCGATCGCGCCGCCGCTGCGATAGCGGTAATCGGCGCCCAGCGTCCCCTTCCACTTCGGTGCATAGGCGAGCGGGGTGCCCGATGGTACGACACCCGTCACGACACCGTTGGCGGGCACGCGGAACTGATCGATCCGCGCATCGGTATAGGCCACGCCGCCCGAAAAGCTGAGGTCGCGTACCGGTTGGAAAAGAAGGTCGGCCTCCGCGCCGCGCGTCGAGATTTCGCCCGCATTGGTAAACCGCGTTACTAGCACGCCCGCGACAATGTCGGGGTTGTTCGCCTGAAAATTATGATATTTCGCATAATAGGCGGCAAGGTTGAGGACGAGTTTGCCGCCCAGGAACGTGTTTTTCAGCCCCGCTTCGTAACTGTCGGCGGTTTCCGGCGCGATGACATTGGTGCCCGTCGCGGTCAGATTGTAGAAGACGTTGAACGCTGGCCCCTTATAGCCGCGCGAATAGGTGACATAGCCTGTCGATTGCGGCGCGATGTCGAACTGCACGCCGCCTTTACCCGACAGATTGTCGTTGGTCGTCTTGCCGTTGAACGGGCCGAAACTCGGCTGGATGCCGGGACCGGCGAGCAATGTGGTGCGACTGTGGAAGACGTTGAGCTGATCGGTGGTGTAACGCAGCCCGCCGATCAGCCGCAGCCGGTCGGTGAGGTTGAGCGTCGACTGGCCGAAAAAGGCGAGATTCTTGAACGTCGATCCAAATATCGCGGTCCCCTGAGGCCGCGTGACCGTCAATCCGGGCGTGGTGCAGGGGGTCAGCACCGTGGGCGTCGGCGTCGCGGTGCAGACGATGTCGAACCGGCTGAACGTGCGTTCGGTGTAGGCGCGCGAATAATAGGCACCGATGACATAGGTGAAGAACTGGTTGGCAGGTGAGGTCAGGCGAATTTCCTGCGTCAGCGTGTTACTGACCTGCGGCCCGAAATCATGGAGCTGGGTCAGGCCGACATAGGCCTGATCGAGCCAGTCGCCGTCGCGAATTTCCTCATTATCATATTCTCGATACGAACTGATATACGTCACCGTCTGATTGCCGAGCGTCCAGTTGAGTTCGCCCGACACGCCCCAGCTTTTCTCGTTCGTCGAGGTCACCAGATTCTGGTTGATCGTTCGTGACCGATCGCCGAGCGGGGCGGGAAGGACGGCGGCGGCGAGATTGTTCGGGCGCGTGCCGATGATTTCGGCACAGCAATCGTCATGGCTTTCGCGATAGTCAGCAATCAGCGTCACGCTGAAATCGGGGGTCGGATCGATCGCGACGATCCCCCGGACGCCGTAATGCTCGTATCCGTTGACGCGTGAATTGCCCTGCGCGACGTTACGGATATTGCCGTCGTAATTGCCGTAAAATCCGGTCAGGCGGGTTTTGACGATATCCGACAGTGGCATGTCGACCGCGCCGCGCACGCGATATTCGTTGCCGTTTGTGTAATAACCGCCTTCGAGAAAGCCGCCGAATTTGTCGCCCGGACGTATGGTGACGATGTTGATGACGCCCGCGCTGGTGTTCTTGCCGAACAAGGTGCCCTGCGGCCCGCGCAATACCTCGATCCGGTCGATATCGATCAGGTCGCTGAACGCTTCGCCCGCGCGGCTGTAGACGACGCCGTCGACGACGGTCGAAATCGACGGTTCGCCCGCGATCGAAAAGGTCGAGGTGCCGACACCGCGCAGGAACAGCGACTGATTGATCGTCGTACCCGATTTGCGGAAATTGAGCGTCGGGACCAGATATTGCGCGCTTTCGAGGCTCGTGCCGCCCTTCGCGCTGATCGCATCGCCCGAAATTACCGATACCGCGACAGGGACGTCCTGCAAGCGTTCCGAGCGTTTTTGCGCGGTGACGATGATGTCGCCAGGCTCTGGCCGGTTATCCGCATCCGGCGCGGTCGCCTCGGTCGGCGGCGTCGCCTCTTGTTGCGCCAGTGCAGGCGTCGTGATCGTCAGCGCGGCAAGGCCCACGCCCTTTAGAAAAACGGTCTTCATGTTCACCCTCCCAATTCCCACTCATTCGGTGGGATATTTAATTGCGTCCGCCCTGTCGTCGGCGGTTTGTCTTTCCGGGGGACAATCCCCGCTATCGTCAGAACCCCAATTCGCTCATCGTCACGACCCGGTGTTCGCGCGCGCTGATTTCGGCGGCGGTGCCGATCGCGACCGCCATCAGGCCGTCGCGCGCGGTCACCTCGACCGGAATTTCGCCGCGTACCGCAGCAATGAATTTCTGATGTTCGTAGAAGGTCGAGCCGTGATGGCTGCCCGCGTCGAGCGCGGCGGCGTCGACCTCGACGATCCGGCGCGTCGCACGTTTCGGATTGCGAAAGCCGACGCGCGGGGAATGGACCAGCGCGCCTTCGGGGATCAGCACTTCGAGCCGCGCGGTATCGCCGACCGCGGCGATCTCTTCCTGATTTTCGGCTCCATCGGCAAACATCGAAAGGTCGAGCATCGCGCGCACGCCATTGGCGAAATCGACGGTCGTATAGCTGTTGTCGATGATGTCGGGCCGCGCGCCGTCGTACAGTTCATCGACATGGTTCACGTCCATCGCGCCCGAACAATAGACGCGCACCGCCTCCGACCGGGTGATCAGCCGCATCAGATCGAAGAAATGACAGCATTTTTCGACCATCGTCCCGCCGGTATTGCGGCTGAACCGGTTCCAGTCGCCAACCTTGGGCAGGAAGGGGAAGCGATGTTCGCGAATCGACAGCATCTGCAACCGCCCGATCGCACCGCCATGAATGTCATCGATGAAGGCTGCCGCGGGGGGCATGTAGCGATATTCCATCGCCGTCCAGAAGGCTGCGCCGCTCGCCTCCGCCTGATCGACGATCCAGCGCGCGTCGTCGATCGTCGTCGCGATCGGCTTTTCGCAGAGGATCGCGAGACCTTCGCCGAACAGCGGCGTCAGCACCGCGCGATGCGTGAAATTCGGGCTGGCAACGATGACCGCATCGACCCGGCCACTTTTGGCCAGCGTAGCGGCGTCGGGGAACGCTTCGACCGCATCGATCCGGTCCGGCCCCAGCGCATCGCGCGCCCAGCCGAGCGATGATTCGGTCGGGTCCGCGATCGCGGTGACGACCGCGCCGGGCGTGATCGCCAGATTGGCCAGATGCTCGACGCCCATCATGCCGGTCCCCACCAAACCGTAACGGACTTGCTCTTCCGGCATTTCCACTCCTAATATGACAACGATGTCTGAAATTTACCTTACACCCGATTCGCGTCCCCTCGGCAAGAGCGGAATCGCTGTCTCCCCCATCGCATGGGGGATGTGGCGCTTTGCCGGTCGCAGCGAGGCGGAGGGGCGGCAGCTGATCGAGGCGGCGTTCGGCGCGGGAATCACGCTGTTTGATACCGCCGATATCTATGGCTTCGACGGCAGCGGCGGGTTCGGCGATGCCGAAACATTGTTGGGGCGGGTTTTTGCCGATGCGCCCGGCCTGCGCGATCGGATGGTGCTCGCGACCAAGGGGGGGATCACGCCGCCGGTGCCGTATGACTCGAGCCGCGATTACCTGATGCGGGCGCTCGACCGGTCGTTGCAGCGGATGCAGGTCGAACATGTCGATCTCTATCAAATTCACCGGCCCGACATCCTGACGCACCCGCAGGAGGTCGCACGGACGCTCGAAGACATGGTCACCTCGGGCAAGGTGCGCAGCATCGGCGTGTCCAATTATACCGTCGATCAGTCGCGGACGCTGGCGTCGTTCCTGTCGAGCGTGCCGGTCGCGACGCAGCAGCCCGAATTTTCACCGCTGTTTCTCGACCCAATGACCAACGGCCTGTTCGATGCCGCGATGAAACATGACGTCGCGGTCCTTGCCTGGTCGCCGCTGGGCGGTGGCCGGATCGCAACGCCGACGACGCCGCGTGAGGAAGCGGTCGCCGCCGCGCTCGACGCCGTCGCGGCGCGGTTCGGGGTCGATCGGACGACGGCGGCCTATGGCTGGATCATGGCGCATCCGGCGCGAGTCATCCCCATCGTCGGGACGCAGAATCCAGTCCGGATCGCCGCGCTGGCCGACGTTTACAAGATCAGCTGGTCGCGGGAGGACTGGTATGCCGTCCTGACCGCGGCGCGCGGGGAGAAACTGCCGTGACGAAACCACCGTGTGAAATTGCGTGGTTTTCCGCGCTGTGTGACGATGACTATGAATTTCTCGGTCGCCCCGATCCGATGCTGGCATCAAGCTGGGACCATTGTCGCGATATCGTGATCCAGGCGGAAACGGGCGGGTTCGACAACATCCTGCTGCCGTCGGGCTATGCGCTGGGGATCGATACCACCGCCTTTGCCGCAGGGATTGCGCCGATGACGCGGCAGATCAATTTGCTGATGGCGGTGCGGATCGGTGAAAGCTGGCCGCCGCAGCTCGCGCGGCAGATCGCGACGATCGACCGCATGTGCGGTGGGCGGCTGACGATCAACATCATCTCGTCTGACTTGCCGGGCGACAAGCTGGCGTCGGCCTCGCGTTATGCGCGCACGGTCGAGGCGATGCATATCCTCAAGACGCTGCTCGACGGCGATCCGATCGATCATCAGGGCGAATTCTATCAGCTCAAGGTCGATCCCCCGCGCATCACCACCGTGTCGGGAAAATGCCCGCCCTTCTATTTCGGCGGGCTGTCACCCGACGCGCGAGAGGCCGCGGCCAAGGGCTGCGACGTGTTCCTGATGTGGCCCGACAAGCAGGAAGTCGTCGCGGACATCATCACCGACATGACCGCGCGCGCGACCGCGCACGGGCGGACGCTGAAATTCGGCTATCGCGCGCACGTCATCGTTCGCGAAACCGAGGCGGAGGCGCGTGCCTATGCCGATCGCTTGCTTTCGAAACTCGACGCGGAAGAAGGCGCGGCGATCCGTGCGAAGTCGCTCGATTCGGGGTCAGCAGGCGTCGCCGCGCAGGCCGCGCTGCGCGACAATGCGGCGGACGACGGCTATGCCGAGCCCAATTTGTGGACCGGCGTGGGTCGCGCCCGTTCGGGCTGCGGCGCGGCGATCGTCGGCAACCCCGAACAGGTGCTCGCCAAGCTGCGCATGTATCGGGATATGGGGATAGAAGCATTCATCCTGTCGGGTTATCCCCATGCCGCCGAAGCCGACCTGTTCGCCCGCCACGTTCTGCCCCATATCGACCACGCGCCATTGAAGCCGCGGATGTAGGGCCGCGGCGCTCGGCTGATTTCAGGTCGCAAGCTTGTCGGCGCCTTGCCCATGCCCGTCAGCGTCGCGGCGAACTCGGTTTGGAAGATATTGGGGGTCCGGCGCCGATGATAGCCGAAGGGTGGATCCAGCAAGCTCGGCGCGACGGTGATGCTGTCGGTGAAGGACGCGATTCCCGACGAAGGCGCGCTGATCGACACTGCTATGCGCATTTACTGGGGCAGCTCGACGTGACGTCCAACGACAAAACGCGTTGACGTAAGGCGGATGGGAGCTAGGGGAACGCGATGGTATTCCCTTCGATCAATGAGCCGTTGGCGAGGCTGCGCAAGTTTCGGGATGCGTTCGCGGACGATGCGACCGTCGATGCGGCCAGCGGACTGACGGCGGCCGATCTGGATATGATCATCCACCAGTCGGCAGGTACGGCGGGCGAAGTCCCGCTTGAGGATTTGACCCCGGAACGATTGGATGCGCTGTCCTCCGAACTTCCTAACCCCTGAGTTGCTCGGCATTATGGATCAGATGCATCTGGTGCATTTGCTCGATAAGACCGGATCGTTGCGTTCTCGGCGCGCCATTTGAACACGCCTCATCGCGATATGGTTGAGCGCTGCATTGCATCACCGGCATCAGCATCAAGCGGCTGGTCGGAGCGATCGCATCCGGCAGTGGCGTGTTCGATGACAGCTGTGACGCGCTGGCACAGGCCACGACCGTGCGGGGGCTCGCGCTGCCCGTCATTGCGCTGCATCCTGCCATCATCGTTGAATACCGGCGGCACACGGTTGCAGGCTAGCTGTTTGATCCGACGGGTTGATGGTGCGATCCTTTCGTTGCAATGGAAGGAAGCCGTACGGGACGGGTGCGTCACGGGAGCGCCACGACCACGCACGCCGTCAGAGCAGCAATACAGCGATCGCAAGCTTCGCTCTCGGCGCTGAGCCGGGAGCTGGGGATCAACCCGAAGACGGTGGCCAAGTGGCGCAAGCGGGTAACGGTCGAGGATCTGAAGACCGGGCCGCTTAAGCCGTAGGTCGCGTGTCGTCGACGTCGTTAGGTATGGTGCCGGGCGCGGACATCCTTTTCGACGTCCTGCCTGATCTTCATCCTGCCTGCTGCCTCGATCGACGCATTCAATAGCTTGTCAGATGTGTCTGCCGCAGCATGAGAGGTGAGCGTGGCGGCGAGCCCACCGGGGCCATCGATGACCACGTGCTCGCCTTCGGCGGCAATTTCGAACGGTTCGTTGCTCGGCTCGATCGTCAACTCTGTTCTCCACGCGCATGCGTTGCCTGGGAAGCCGTTGCCGCGCCGCAGGCTGAGCCGACAGCGCGGTACACAATTCACGCGGTGACTGCCTCTGCCTTCGCATTCAGCTTCGACTCAGCCATCTTCGTCAGCTTGTCGTCGGTGGCATATTCTTCATCCAGCGTTTCCTTGAGGATCGCTGCGATATCCGCGCGACCGATCTGCTTCGCCCAAACGACCAGCGTGCCGTAGCGAGTGATCTCGTAATGCTCGACGGCTTGGGCGGATGCGATCAGCGCCGCGTCGAGAACGGCCTTGTCGGCGATCTCGCCTGCAACTTCATTTGCTTCCTTGATGATGCCGTCGATCGCCGGACAGGTTGCGGCCTTGGCCTTCTCGCCCAGCAGGTCAAAGATCTTTTCGAGCCGCTGGATCTGCGTTTTAGTTTCGGCGAGATGCGTCTCGAACCCTTGGCGAAGGCCGTTGTCCGTTGCTTTCTCGACCATCTTTGGCAGCGCCTTGGTGATCTGGTTTTCGGCGTAATAAACATCCTGCAGCTGGTGCAGAAACAGGTCCTCGAACGTCTCGATGTCTTTCGTGAACAAGCCCATGTTCTGTCTCCAAATTGTTGGGGATGGTCGCCGAACGAGAATGCCTCACGCCCGGCGTCCGCATCCAACCGATGGAGGTCCGATTGGATGCAAGCCGCTGCCAGGAATCGTTACAACACGGATCATCCTTGCCCGTGCTGTGCCATCCCGGCGGTCTTGCCTCAGACGGACAAGTGCGGACTGGGAGAAAAAAAAGATCGCGAATTGCGTATCTTGAAGATAACCTGACGGAAAAATTCCGCGATCCCCGCTTCGTAACGAAATGGTTTACAACTACTTAAGGGGCGATCGGCCGATAACGAACAAGGCGCATGTGCTTGCAGGTCCAACGCTGTCTCAGCGTCCGCGCCGACAGGAAACGACCACCCAGTGGCTGGTTCTGCGAACGGTTCGGACATGCCAGCCTTGCCGCGTCTCCTTGAGAAATCGACGCTGAAGGATGGCGGCATGCTGGGCGAAATCGGGAAAGTCGATCCGGTGATGGGCGAGGACGAGCACGCCCCCCGGCCTGATGGCGCGCGCCACATCACACGCGGTCCGGCGCATGGCGAGCGGCGTCAGATAGTAAAGCAGCTCGGCGACGACCACACCGTCATAGCGCTGTCGCGGCAGCCGCGCCGGCACCGCCAGTTTCAGCACGCGCGTGCGACCGGCGCGTAATCCACCCCGGCGCGATTCGACCGCCTTCTTCACCAGCGCCGTGCCGCTTTCGGTGGCTTCGGTCGCGTCGAGGCGAAGCGCGCGCGGGGCGATCGCCGCACTGTTCGACCCGTTCCCCGCAGCCAGTTCGAGCACGCGACCCCATGGCCCGGGCCCCATGGCGTGCAGGATGGCCTTCCGCTTGAGGATTTCGTCGGAGCCATCGAAGGTTTGCCAAGGATCATCGCTGTCCGCGAATTTGGCGTCGAACCCCGCAAGCGTGATCGGCCTCATCGCATCTGCCCGACAAAGGTTTCGACTGGTCGGCTGAACGCCGCGATCTCGGCGCGCGTCATCGTAAAGCCCGTCGGGTCGTCAGCGATCCGCCCCGCCTGGGTCCGATAGCTGCGGATGGTGCGGCGTTTGGCGAGCCGCTCCTGCGCGCTCAGCGTCACCACGCGCGCATAACGGATCGCGGCACCGGCAGGCCAGACGGGATAGGCGAGGCGACGAACGCACGCGTGCCGCCTGAAGCCGACCGAAGCGGCGACGACGCGATGGTCAGGATGGTCGTCGCTGCGAGACGGAGCAATGACGAGCAGCGGTTTGGGCGCACGCCGGATCGCGCCCTCGATCAGGCGGTGGGCGCGGCGGGCCTCATGCACCAGCCGTCCGTCGGGCAATCCCAGAAAGGTGACGTCACCCCGAAAAATGCCGAGCGAACGGACTGCGCGCAGTGTTTCACACCGACGTTCGCGGATCAATCGCTGCCACGGCCACGTCGGACTGGCGGTATGCGACGCTCCGCCGTCGGTCACGACGAGGATTCGCACTGCGACGCCGCGTCGCCGTAGTCGCGTCATCAGCGCGTAGGCGCCGATCGTCTCATCGTCGGGATGCGGCGCGATCACCAGGAGACACCGGGGCGATCCCAGTCCGAGCCTCATAGCGACGGCCGGACATGGCCGTTCGCGACTGCGGCCCCCACGCGCATCCGTTGCGCGTCGGGTCCCGGCTGACGCAGATACATTGACAGATCGGTGATCGTCGCAGCCAATGGGTGACCCACGAACAGCGACTGAACCCCCACCGCTTCCTGCGCGAGCGTGAGTGCGCGACCGCCCGCCTCGTACACGGCCGCTCGCGCCGCCGACACCATCGGCAATCTGGCGTCTTCGTCGCTGAACCAGGCAGCGGCGGCAGCCCGGACCGCGCCGGCCGCGGCCTCCGATGCGGCGAACAACGCCGCCAATCGTCCTAGCTGGTGGGGATCGTCAGCACGGCCCGCAGTGACGAGGTGATCGCGCGTGCGGTCGACCAGCGCGGCGATACCCCCCGCCTGCACCGCAGCGAAGCGCAGCGCACCGCCGCTGAACCACGGCTCGCGGACATAGTCCCCGGGCGCGCCGATGATAACGGCGGCATCAATCTTGTCACCGTCCCAGCGAACGACATGCGTCTCGGATCGCTGCATGCCCACGACCCGCCAGAAATTGCGATCGATCCTCGGCGCTGTCCTTGCCAGATCGAGCAGGATGAGTTGGCGCCCGCCGGCGACATCGACGGTCACCAGCGCGTGGGAGAGGAGGCCTGCACCCGATGCGAAGCTCTTGCCGCCGGTCAGGCGAAACCCGTCAAGAGTCAGCGGCTCGTCGCGAAGATCGGCATTCCACACGCCGAACGCGGCCCCCGCACGGGCGGCGGCGGTTGCCGCGTTCACTTGATCGGCATCACCCAAACGCGACACGATCTGCAAAGCATCGACATGGCCTTCGAACAACCGTCCGAGCGGTAGGTCCTGCCGCCCCGTTTCATAAAGCAGGCGCAGCAGCGCAAGGAGCGCGGCCATCTCTTCCGGATCGCCGAGTGAGGCGAGCTGGCCCGTCCGCTCGGCAATGGCAGTACGCAGATCGATCATGCCGCCACCTGTCCACATACCAGCCGCGCGATCACGTCTTCCGCCACGGCCAGCGGCACTATCCGCATCCCCGCAGGCGGTTCGGGCACGATGCGCATCGCGAAGGCCTCGGCATTGGGACAATCCCGCACAACACCGATAACATGGTCACGCGGCAGACCAAGTGCCAAGCTGACTCGTTCAAGCCGATCGTCCTGATACGCAGTTCGTGCCATCGCCTGCATCCGATATTGCCACGCGGCATCCTGGGGGTGGGCCAACGTCACTGCACCGACGTCGGCCGCCTCGAGCATGTGCAGCATCTGCGCCATCCCGCCCGCGGCGCGCCCCTCACGACGATCGGACGTATAGACGATGCTCGCCGCGTCGCGTCGCACCCTCAGTCCCGCGCGAGAGGCCTCGTCAGCGAGCCGTGCATCCTCTCCGTTTGCGACCGGCGCGAACCCGCCGATCGATCGATACGCGCTCGCCCGGATGCCCATATTCGCGCCCGTGGTCTGGTGATGCGTTGCCACCGCCTCCCACGGGACAGGATCGAGGCGTCGTCGCAGCGCGTGCAGGGCGTCGTAATACCGCTCGATCCGATCCTGAAGCGCGTGCGGATCACGGCCTGTCCGGATCACCTTGCCCATCACAATGTCGGCATGATCGAGAGCAGCAACCGTCGCCTCCAGCCATGACGGCATCGGCATGCTGTCAGCGTCGGTAGTGAGCAGGATGCCGTCGCTGCTCGCAACTGCCGCCATTCCCATCGTCATCGCCCGGTGGCGAGCCCGTCCGGCGGTTGTTGTCGCCACATTGTCCCGGGCAATGAAAACACGATGCAAGGACACGGCGGCGTAAGCCTTGGCGAGGCTAACGCTGTCATCGATGCAGCTGTCGAGAAAAAGGCAAATCGATACTGTTCGTTCGCCGCGGACATCGAGACGCTCGAGCGCAGCGAAGAGCCTCTTCAGCTCCGCAGCCTCGTTTCTTGCAGGAATGCAGATCGCGATGGGGGCCAGTGTCGATACCTTTCGCCCGCATCAATACGCATCAACGCGAACCTTGGCGTTGAGCCAAGTCAGTCGCAATTCAGTACTCAGCGATCGACAGCGCGAAGCGACGTCGTTTGCAAAGACGACGCCCATAAAGCCCGCAATAAAATGTTGAAAAATCAAAAGCGATCTCCACATATTGCGCTGCAGCATTGAACGTCGTTGCGGGCGTATCCTCACCATCAGGAAACATTATGCGCTCGTTGAACGATACGATCCAACGCCTCCGAAACGCATCCGGACTCGAACCTCAGTCAGGTGATGCCCCAATTTCGACATTGACGTCGCTCGAGACTGACTTTGCCAATCCGGGAAATCTGAATTCATGGTTCTACGTCCCCGATGTGAAGGGGCCGGTGCCGCTTGTCGTTGTCCTGCATGGCTGTACGCAATCGGCGTGTGGCTATGATACCGGGACGGGATGGTCAGTTATGGCAAAACGTCACGGTTTCGCGGTACTTTTCCCCGAACAGCAGCGGGCCAATAACCCGAACCTCTGTTTCAACTGGTTCGTGCCCGACGATACGCGCCGTGGCTCTGGCGAGGTAGCGTCGATCCGCAACATGGTC
>JAPKCG010000051.1 GCA_028823055.1 Sphingomonas bacterium | reverse complement strand
CGGATGCTTTCGCCCACCAACGGTATCGCCGAGAAGAAGCCGGTGATGACCTGCGCACCCCAGAACGACATCTGCCCCCAGGGCAGGACATAGCCCATGAACGCGGTCGCCATCATGAGCAGGAAGATCACGACGCCGAGCAACCACACCATCTCACGCGGCGCCTTGTACGACCCGTAATACAGGCCGCGACCGATATGGATGTAGACGACGAGCAGGAACATCGAGGCGCCGTTGGCGTGCGCGTAGCGCAGGAACCAGCCTGCGTTGACGTCGCGCATGATCGCTTCGACCGAGGCGAATGCCCCGCCCGAATAGGACGCATAATGCATCGCCAGCGTGACGCCGGTGACGATCTGGATGACCAGCGCCAGTCCGGCGAGCACGCCGAAATTCCAGAAATAATTGAGGTTGCGCGGCACCGGATAGCCAGCGCCGATCGCACCATAGACGAGGCGCGGCAGCGGCAGCTTTTCATCGAGCCACCGCATCAGCGGCTGCTTCGGCTCGTAATGCTTGGCCCAGGGAAAACTCATATTTCGCTACCTCAGCCGACCGTGATGGCGGTGTCAGAGTTGAAGGTATATTCGGGGACGAACAGGTTTTTCGGTGCCGGTCCCTGCCGAATGCGCGCCGCGGTATCATATGCCGAACCGTGGCAGGGGCAGAAATAGCCACCGAAGGGCCCGCGATTGTCACCTTCGTGAATCCCCAACGGGATGCAGCCGAGATGGGTGCAAACGCCCAGCGTGATCAGCCAGTTTTCCTTGCCCGCCTTCGTACGTTCGGCCAGCGTCTGCGGATCGCGCAGCGTGCTGATATCGACCGCATTCGCCTCGGCGATTTCCTTGGGCGTCAGGTTGCGGACGAACAGGGGCTGTTTGCGGAACGTCGTGACGACACCCTGCCCCACCTCGATCTTGCTGAGATCGACTTCGGTCGTCGATTGCGCAAGCACATCGGCCGACGGATTCATCTGATTGACGAGTGGCAGGACGATCGCGACCCCGCCGACGCCCGCAAAGGCGACCGCAGCGATATTGATGAAGTCGCGCCGACGCGGGTCATGGACCTCTTCGTGGTACGGCGCCGGATCTTCGCCGGGAGGAACCATGCTGTCAGTCGCCATTCACCTGAACCTTTGAACCTGTTGATCCGCCGGGTTCGTCGATGATCGCATCCCCCGGCCCGTCCCTCCCGTCCCCACGGGATGAACTTGGCGGTCTGATAGACGGGGGACGCGCCCTTTGCCAACCTGATTTTGCGCGTTCGGTTCGGTTCGCCTAGGAAGCGAGTCGATGCGCATCGCTCTTTATCAGCCCGAAATCGCCGGAAATGTCGGCGCGGTCCTGCGCACCGCCGCGTGCCTGGGGGCATCGGTCGACCTGATCGAGCCGATGGGATTCGCGTGGGACGACAAGCGCGTCGCGCGGGCGGCAATGGATTATATCGATCATGTCGTGGTCAATCGCCACGCCGACTGGACGACATTCGAACGCCGGGCGGCGGGGCGCGTCGTTCTGCTGACGACCAAGGGCGCGACGCCGCTTCACGATCTGACCTTTGCCGCCGACGATATATTGCTGTTCGGGCAGGAAGGCGCGGGCGTTCCGCCAGAGGTCCACGCGCGCGCCGATGCCCGCGTCGTCATTCCGATGAAGCCACCGCTCCGGTCGCTCAATCTCGCGGTGTCCGCCGCGATCGTGCTGGCGGAGGCACTGCGCCAGACTGGCGGCTGGCCGATGCCGGCGTGACCGATCCCGTCGAGCCAATGGCGGCGATGACGTCACCTGCAGCACCCGCCGCGACATCGGGCGGCGCGCCGAAACGCGGCCCGGCGCATCTGTCGGACGCGCGCCTGCTCCTGCTGGCGATCGCGGGGGCGGTGCTCGTCGCCAACCCCTATTACATCCACCCGATTATCGCACCCGTCGCGCAATCCTTCGGCGTCGGTCCCGCGACGATCGGCCTTGTTCCCGCGCTCAACCAGATCGCCCTGGCGATCGGCATTCTCTTGCTGTTGCCGCTGGGCGATCGAATCCGCAACCGGCGGCTCGTCGCGATCTTTTCGGTCATGCAGTTCGTCGGGATCGCGATCATGGCGGTGGCGACCGATTTCCGGCTGTTCGCGTTCGGATCGACACTGCTCGGCTTTTGTTCGATCTCCCCCTACCTCCTGCCCACCTATGTCTCCAAGCGGACCCGGCCGGAAGAACTGGGGCGCGTCACCGCGATCCTGACCACAGGCGTGATCGGGGGTATCCTGATAGCGCGCAGCGGCGCGGGCGTGATCGCCCAGCATTTCGGCTGGCGCGCGGTCTATATCGCGGCAAGCACACTGATGCTGGCGGTGTCGATCGGCGTGCCGTTCCTGATGGACGAGGATGCGGAGGCCCATGCCAGCGAGCCGATGAGCTATGGAGCGTTGATCGCATCGCTATTCGGGATCGTCCGCGATCATCCCTCGATCCTGCTGGCGGGCGCGATCCAGATGCTCGGCTTCGGCACCTTCCTGGCGATATGGCTGGGCCTGGGACTGCACCTGACGAGCCCCGCCATGGGCTATGGCGTCGATGTCGTCGGCTATCTGGCGCTGTTCTCGGCGGTAAATCTGGTGCTGACGCCGCGACTCGGCCGGATGGCGGATCGGCTGGGCGCGGAAAAGGCGCGCGCCTATTGCCTGATCGTCCAGTTTGCGGGTGTTCTCATGCTCGCGCCGTTCGGACACAGCCTGTGGCTGTTGATGATCCCGATCGTCATACTCAACATCGCGGGGCCGACGATCGACATCGCCAATCGCATGACGTTCCTGTCGCAGCCCCCCGCGATCCGCACCCGGCTGATGACGGTCTATATCGTCATGATGTTCGTGGGTGGCGGAATTTCAAGCTGGGCGGCGACCGCGGCCTATGCGTGGGGCGGATGGAATGCCGATGCCGCCCTGTCCGCGCTGATGATGGGAACGGCGCTGATCCTCGGATGGATCGGCTATTGGCGGGCACGCCCCCTTTCCGTCGCGAGGCGCGCTGGCTAGACGATCTTCATGCAGCTCGACGATCAGCAACTTGCCGCCCGAACCTGGTTCGAATCCCTGAGGAACCGGATCTGCGCCGAATTCGAGGCAATCGAACGTGAGGCGGGATCGGACGCGGCGTTCGACTATACCCCCTGGGATCGCATCGACCCCAGCGGCGCAGCGGGCGGCGGGGGCGTGCGCGGCGTGATGAAAGGCCGCGTGTTCGAAAAGGTCGGCGTCAACGTATCGACCGTCGGCGGCGCGTTCGAAGGCGAATTCGCGAAGACGATCCACGGGGCCGCCGACGACCCCAGCTTCTTTGCGACGGGCATCAGCCTGGTCGCGCATATGGCCAACCCCCGCGCGCCCGCGGTCCACATGAATTGCCGCTTCCTGGCGACAACGAATCGCTGGTTCGGCGGGGGCGCGGATCTCAATCCGCCGCTTCCGGTCGCCGGGGATACCGACGAATTTCACGCGGTGCTGAAATCGGCGTGCGATGCGCATGAGGCAGGCGACTATCCGCGGTTCAAGCAATGGGCGGACGAATATTTCTACATTCCGCATCGCCAATGCCATCGCGGCGTCGGCGGGATATTCTTCGATCATCTGGAGGGCGATTTCGACACCGACTTCGCCTTCGTCCGCGCGGTCGGCGAAGCGTTTCTCGATGTCTATCCGCGCATCGTCCGGCGGCGGATGGCGGACGATTTCACGCCCGCCGACGTCGAGCAGCGCGACATCTGGCGCGGGCGCTATGCCGAATTCAACCTCGTCTATGATCGCGGGACGCTGTTCGGGCTCAAGACCGGGGGCAATATCGATGCGATCCTGATGAGCCTGCCGCCCGTCGCGACATGGGCCTGACCCCGCTTGCGCACGACCAGCTCGCAACGATCGTCACGACGTTGCGGATGGATGCCCGACCGACGCCGAAACCGATACCCGAATCGCACCTGCGGCTGGCGCATTGGCCCGCGCCGCCGCCATCGGCCTATCTGACGCTGTTTTGTCGGGTCGGGGCGCCGTGGCTGTGGTTCTCTCGGCTGACGCTCGATGACGACGCGCTTGTCGCGATCATCCATGATGAGCGAGTCGAAATTCATGCCGTCGTCGATCCCGCGGGGACCGAGATCGGCATGGTCGAACTGGATTTTCGTGAGCCGGGATCGTGCGAAATCGCCTATTTCGGGCTGGTGCCCGAGCTTGCGGGCCACGGTCATGGCCGCTGGCTGATGGCGGAAACGCTGATGCGCGCGTGGCGGGCTGGGGTCGAGCGGGTCGGCGTCAATACTTGCACGCTCGATTCGCCGCACGCGCTGGGCTTCTACCGGGCACAAGGGTTTCAGCCCGTGCGGCGCACGGTCGAGACATTTGCGGACCCACGCGCCGCCGGGGTGCTGCCCGACGATGCCGCGCCGCAGATTCCCTATCTGGCGACCAGACGCCGGTAGGCGGAGATGGCGAGTAGCGCGCTGGCAAGCTGCGCCGCCATCGCGACCCCGGCCGCCGCCGCGCCGGTAATCGCGCCGACGACCGGATTGGCCGCCCCTTGCCGCGCCAGCCATTCGCCGAGCAGCAAAAACGGCTGACCCATCAGCATTCCCGACAGATAGACGAGCGCTACGACACCGAGCAGCGACCATTGCGCGCGCCGCGTCGCGCGCCAGGACTGGCCGATCGCACGCAACGCGCTCGTCCTGTCGTCGGCGATGACGATCGGCCCGGTCAGGAAGAACCGGCTCATCAGCCACAAGCCCGGCAACAGCAGCAAATACATTGCCGCCCCCGTCGGCAGCGATACGACGAGCATCGCGAGGAAGAAACGCGGGAAATTGCGAACGGCGCGATGGAGCGCACCGCCCACCGTCGGTCGCGCGCGATCAAGATAGAGCGTATAGAGGATCGCGAGCCCCATGTAACCGACGAGATACGCGATCGCGCAGCCGAGCCCGTAATCGCCCAGCCACCCCTCAAGCGCGGTCATCCACGCCTCCGCCTGCGCCTGACGATCCGCGATCGACGGGTCGGGCGCGGGCGTCGGCGGCACGAACAGGACGAGGACGAACGAGGGGAGGAAGAAAAACACCCCCGCGATCCGCAGCAACAGGTCGCGGTCGCGGCGAAATACTGCCCAGGCGTCGCGCAGTAACAGCGCAAAATCGATTTTCACGAGGGGGAACTATCCATTGTCGTCATGCCGCGTGCGTCGGCGCAGGCACGATAGAGTTGCGCCGTGAACACGATCGCCAGGACCATCAGTGGCACGGTGACGAGCGATCCGGCGATGCTTGCGAGAAACGTGGATGTCGCGATGTTGTTTGCGCCGAGGATGAGGCGGAAGATGATGCCCACCACCGCCTGGGCCGCGCCGGCCGCGACGACGAGGACGATGCCGAACAGAAGGATGACCCCGACAATCCGCCACGTCAGACCCTTGGTCAGCGCCCAGGCCCGCGAAATCGAGCGAAGTCCCAGCCGCTCCTCGACCAGCACGGATTGCCAGATCGCGAGCCGTGCGGAGACGAAGAACACGGCGACACCCCAGACGAAAAGATAAAGAAGCGCACCGGCCATAGCACCGCCATTGGTGATCGTCGGCTTCGTCGACCCCGCCGCCAGTGCGCTAAAATCGATTCCTGCCGCGGCAAATAACGCAATCGCCGGAATCAGAGACAGCACGACAGCGATCACGAGCAAGATCGACACGCCGATCACGGGCAGCAACCGGTTGGTGGCGATCCTTGTCGCCGCGGCGCGATCATTCGCCGGATCGATCGAGGCCGCGATGATCGCGAGCTGTCCCCAAAGCGTTATCACCGTCACGATGAGCGACAGCAGCGCCCCGATCACCGCAAAGAAGGTCGTCCCGGGCGTTGCGTAGACGACATAGCCATCGCGCACGATCGTCGGCAGGAACAACGTCGGGATCGCGATTGCCGCCAGCATGCCCGCCCGTCCCGAGAGAACTTCGGTCGTCCGGTCCCACACCCCGCTCATCGTCACCATCGTCATGCCCCCGACCGACTGTCCTTTGATCGGGTCCGATTAGACCAAGGCGGCAGGCAACGCTACCACCGCTTGGACCGCTACTGCTTGACCCCGCCGCACGACCGACACGTTCCGGGCCGGGTTGCCAAGGGGCGTCGGGCGCGCCACCTAGCGCGCGGTGACGAACGCCGCCCCCAGATTGGCCGATATCGAATGGCGCATCGAGCCAGGCCTTACCGCCTATGCCGATTCGCTGGCGGCGATGGAGACGCGCGCGGAGGCGGTACGCGCGGGCACGGCGCGTGACCTGATCTGGCTTGTCGAACACCCGCCCGTCTATACCGCGGGGACGAGCGCGGACCCTGTCGAGCTGATCGACCCGCGCTTTCCCGTCATCGCGACGGGGCGCGGTGGCCGCTATACCTATCATGGGCCGGGCCAGCGCGTCGGTTACCTTGTCCTTGATCTGGGCAAGCGCTGCCGCGACGTGCGTCACTATGTTCACGCGCTCGAAGCGTGGGTGATCGCGGCGCTCGCGATGCTCGATGTCGAGGCGTTCGCGGCCGAGGGGCGGGTCGGCATCTGGACACTCGATCAGGGGCGCGAGGCGAAAATCGGCGCGATCGGCGTTCGCGTCCGGCGGTGGGTGACGCTGCACGGTTTTGCGGTGAACATCGATCCCGATCTGGAACATTTCGGTGGAATCGTACCGTGCGGACTGCCCGATTATCCCGTCACAAGCCTTGCGCGCCTGCGTCCGGCGCAGGCCGATTTCGCGACTTTTGACACCGCGCTGGCGGCCACGGCCACACGGTTTGTCGAAAGCATTTCTCGCTTTCCCTAAATCTTGGCTTGAGGCGGAGGCGCATTAGGTTTAATGTCCACCTTGATTTGGGTATTAAAAAGGCCCGCAAGCCAACCAAATCCATTATTTAGGGAGCTTCCAATGCGTTCAATCATCTCCAAGGTTCTGACCGGCTCGCTCATCGCCGGTGCCGCGCTCGCGGTTTCGGCATGTGGCCCGAAGACCGAAACGACCGACAACATGATGGTCACCGACATGAACACCACCGACGACATGGGCACGATGACGGACAACATGACCGCCGTCGACGGTTCGATGAACGGTGGCATGATGGCCAACGACATGATGATGTCGAACGACATGATGATGTCGAACACGATGACCACGAACGCGATGTAATCCATCGCGGACGGTTTTATCCGTTCGTATTTCGATCAAGGGGCTGTCCGGGCGACCGGACGGCCCCTTTTTCATACGCATTTGCCGTAACGAACTTCCTCGAACGAGCCCGTGCCCGGACGCACGGTTTTTCCGGCGACCCTGGCCCCTAGCCGACGGATCGACCCGGTATCGAGGCAGGCCGTCGAAACATGCCGCGCATCGATGGGGCGACCATGCTATGCGCATTTGCCGCATGGTTAATTTGCGTTTGGGGTTCGAGGCAAAAGCATTTAGAATCGCCCGATAAATTCCCGGGAGGAAATGATTACAATGTCTGTGTTGCGTATTGCGTTCGCCGTCGGGACCGCGGCGATCGGGATCGGTGCCGCCGCCCCCGCCGCCGCCCAGTTTTTCATGAAATCACATGATTTTTCGGATGCGCCCAACACGGGCACGGAAAGTGACATCGGATTAGTGCTGCCCGGCGCGACCGCCGACGAACAGCGCGCGGCATTGGTGTGGAACATGCGCGCCGCGCTCAACGTCGCCGCGCTTCAGTGCCAGTTCGAACCGACCTTGCTGTCGGTCGGCAACTATAACGCATTGCTCACCGACCATAAGGACGAACTGAAAAGCGCCTTCGACACGCTGAACAAATATTTTCAGCGCACCAACAAAGGTGCGCGCGCAGGCCAGAACGCGCTCGATCAATTCAGCACGCGAACCTATTCGACCTATGCGACGGTGGCGGCGCAATATGGTTTTTGCCAGACGACGGCGTCGATCGGACGCGATGCGATTTTCGCGCCGCGCGGCGGGTTCGTCGACCTGGTGGTGGCGCGGACGCGCGAACTGCGGAACAGTCTGACGCCTTATGGCGAGCAGCAATTTCCCCGTTATATCGGGCGCGATTATGCGACATACCCGATGCTCGACGACAAATGCTGGAATAAAAAGGGCGAATGGCAGGACCGAAAATGCGGCGAAATGACGTGGCAGCCGATCGCCACCGCCCTGCGCCGTGGCTGATACGTCGCCGTGGCTGATACGTTGCCGCGGCTGATACGTTGCCGCGGCTGATACGTTGCCGCGGCTGATACGTTAGCGCAGCCCCAGCATCTTGTGCGTCTGCAGCGTCAACCGCCAATGCGGGCGCTGCATGACGAGATCGATACACGCCGCGACATTGGCGGCGTGATCGGTGCTGTCGAGCGGCTGGAGCAGCCGGTGCGTGAAGTCCCAGCGTTCGACCGCGTCGATGTCGGTGCCCTGCTGCGGCCACACCAGCTTCAACTCGTCACCGCGCTGTTGGACGACATCGCTGCCTGCCTTTGGACTGACGCAAACCCAGTCGATGCCGGGATGCGCCGCCAGCGTCCCGTTGGTTTCGACCGCGATCCGGAAATCGGCGGCGTGGAGCGCGTCGACGAGCGCATCGTCGATCTGCAGCATCGGTTCGCCCCCCGTGAGGACGACGAAACGCTGGTCGCGGCCTTCACCCCAAAACCCTTCGGCCGCTGCGGCGAGCGCGGCGGCATCTGCGAACTTGCCGCCGCCCAGACCGTTCGTCCCGACGAAATCGGTATCGCAAAAACGGCAGATCGCGGTGGCGCGGTCCTGTTCGCGACCCGACCAGAGGTTGCAGCCGGCAAAGCGCACGAACACCGCTCGCGCGCCCGCGTTGACGCCCTCCCCCTGGAGCGTCAGGAACATTTCCTTGACCGCATAGGTCACGCGGCGGCGTAGACCGTCGGATCGGCGATGCCCGCCTCGACGAAGCCCTTCGCCCGCAAGCGGCAGCTATCGCACTTGCCGCAATGAACACCGCCGGGGGCTGGATCGTAACAGGACCAGCTGATTCCCATATCGACGCCGAGGCGCGCGCCCTCGCGCACGATGTCGGCCTTCGTCATCTCCTGCAGCGGCGCACGGATACGGAACGGGTCGCCCTCGACGCCCGCTTTGGTGGCAAGTTCGGCCAGCCCCTCGAACGCGGTGATGAATTCGGGGCGGCAATCGGGATAGCCCGAATAATCGAGCGCATTGACCCCGATGAACAGATCGCGCGCTCCCGCCGCCTCCGCCCAGCCGAGCGCCAGGCTGAGAAAGATCGTATTGCGCGCCGGGACATAGGTAATCGGGATGCCCGGCTGTACGCCGGCCTTGGGCACCTCGATATCCTCGGTCAGCGCCGATCCGCCGAAAACGGACAGGTCCATCGGCAGAACGATATGGCGTTCCGCGCCCAATGTCACCGCGACCCGGCGCGCCGCCGCGAGTTCGACACGGTGACGCTGATTATAGTCTATCGACAAGGCCAGCAGACGGTATCCCTGCTCACGCGCGATCGCCGCAGAAATCATCGAATCGAGCCCGCCGGAAACGAGCACGACGGCAAGGGGTGCAACTGTCATGACGCGCGGGGCGCTACGCCCCTTGGCCCCAAAAAGAAAGGGCCGCGATCGCGCGCGGCCCGATAAGGTGGAGGCGTTACCCTCTTAGGGAGAAACAATGCCGCTCGAAATTGGCATGGCTTGACCTGCACCGCCGAGGATTAAGATGGCGTTAGCAACGCAGGATGGCTCATGCCGCGACGGGGAATTTGGTCGAGCAAAACGCGCAATCGACCTGGATGACCCCGTCGTCGTCCGCCATCTCCTGCCGATCTTCCGCAGAAAATTTGGCGAGCACGCTTTCGATATGGTCGGGCGTACAACGACACCCGCGCGACAATGTGATGGGCGTGTGGACGCGGACTTCGTCCTCTTCGTTGAACAACCGCCAGATCAGCTCGGTCAACGGCAATGCGGGGTCGGTCAGTTCGGCAGGGTCGATCGTCTGCCCCAATGTCGCGACATGGTCCCATTCGGGATGATCGAGCTTCGTATGGAGCCGTTCGCGCCCCTCCTCGCCCTCGGGCAGATGCTGGAGCAGCAACGCACCGGCGACATGCCGACCCGCCCCGTCCTTGCGCACCGCGACACGGACCAATGTCGGGATCTGTTCCGATTGGAAGAAATAGCTTTCCGCCGCCTCCGCCAACGTCGTGCCATCGAGCGGGACGATGCCCTGATAGCGTTCGCCCGTCGTCGCGAGGTCGAACGTGATGGCGAGATAGCCGACGCCGAACAGCGCGAACAACGTCGGATCGGCGGGTGCCTCGGCCAGCTTGTCGGCGTCATACTTGATGTAACCGCGCACGTCGCCGCCGCGATAATCGACGACGAGCAGTTCGATGACGCCATTTTCGGTCCGGGTCTGCATCGTCAACTGCCCGCCGACATCCTTCAACGTCGAACCGATCAGCGCCGCAAGCGTCAGCGCCTCCGCCAGCAATGATTCGATCGGAGGCGGGTAGGCGTGCGCGGCGAGCACGGTGTCGAGCGTCGGCCCCATCCGCACGATTCGCCCCCGTGCATGTTGGGGCGGGATCGAAAAACCCAGCGCGGTATCAAGATGGGGGGTCGAATTCATCACATATACTACTCCGTCATTCCCGCGGACGCGGGAATCCATAAACGCAGCGATGCCGAAGGCGCTGAACCGTCAGGGATTATGGATTCCCGCCTTCGCGGGAATGACGAAATGGGGTGTGTACGCGCGCGGATCAACCAATCTGCCCGAAACACCAGCGCAGGATCGATTTTTGCGCATGGAGCCGGTTTTCCGCCTCTTGCCAGATCAGCGACTGCGGCCCGTCGATGACCTCGGCCACGACTTCCTCACCGCGATGCGCGGGCAGGCAATGGAGGAATTTGGCGTCGCCCTTCGCCTCCGACATCAACGCTTCGGTCACCTGGAACGGCGTCATCGCGCGGATCTTGGTCTCGGCTTCATCCTGGCCCATCGACACCCAGGTGTCGGTGACGACGATGTCCGCGCCTTCGACCGCCTCGCGCGCGCTGCCGACCACATGCGCGCGGCCCATGCCCAGCGCGACGTCCTCATCACTCGGCTGGAACCCCTGCGGGCAGGCGGCGACGACGTCGAAATGCATCAGTCCCGCCGCTTCCATGATCGAGGCGAGGACATTGTTGCCGTCGCCAAGCCAGGCGAGCTTGAGCCCGGGCAGCGATTTGCCGCTTTCGACGATCGTCAGCAGGTCGGCGACGATCTGGCACGGATGCGAGGCGTCGGTCAGCCCGTTGATGACCGGGACGCTGGCACAAGCCGCCATCTCCTCGACCTTGGCATGGTCGTCGGTGCGGATCATGATCGCATCGACATAGCCCGACAGGATGCGCGCGGTGTCCGCGATCGTCTCGCCCCGCCCCAATTGCATCGACCCGGCGTCCGCAACGATCGAGGTGCCGCCAAGCTGGCGGATCGCCATGTCGAAGCTGAACCGCGTCCGCGTCGAATTTTTTTCGAACACCATCGCGAGGGTATGCCCGGCGAGCGGCGCGTCGGCATCGACCCTGCCCCTGGGCCAGCCAGCGCGGGCCGCCTTGCGGTCGATCGCATCGGTCAGCATCGCCGCGATCGCGTCGCCGCCGGCATCGGTAAGATTCAGGAAATGACGCATGATAAGCTCCGCCGGTCCCCCGCCCCTGCGGGAATGGTGTTGATCAATCGTCCGCCGCCGCGACATAGACACGGGCAGCCGCGCTCAGTTTTTCGACACATTCGGCGATGTGTTCTTCTTCGAGCACCAGCGGCGGCAGCAAGCGGACGACATTCTCGCCCGCCGCGACCGCGAGCAATTGATGCTCGTCGCGCAGGAAGGCGACGAAGCGGCGGCTGTCGACCTTGAGCTTCAGGCCGAGCATGAGGCCGTGGCCGCGCACCTCTTCGAACAGATGGTCGAAATTGGGGATCATCTGTTCGAGCGCGCCGCGCAGGCGCTCGCCGGTCTTGGCAACAGTATCGAGGAAACCGTCGGCGAGCATCACGTCAAGGACCGCCTCACCCGCCGCCATCGCGAGCGGGTTACCGCCATAGGTCGAACCATGCGTTCCGAAGACCATGCCCTTGGCCGCTTCCTCGGTCGCCAGACACGCGCCGAGCGGAAAGCCGCCGCCGATGCCCTTGGCCGACGCCATGATGTCGGGGGTGATGCCGTATAGCTCGTGCGCGAAGAACTTGCCCGTCCGGCCATAGCCCGCCTGCACTTCGTCGAGGACGAGCATCAGGCCATGTTCGTCGCACGCCGCGCGCAGCCCCTTCAGGAATTCGGGCGTCGCGACGCGGATACCGCCTTCGCCTTGGATCGGTTCGACGAGGAAGCCGGCGGTATTGTCATCGATCAGCGCGAGCGCGCCGTCGAGATCGTTGAAATCGGCATATTTGAACCCCGGCAGCAACGGTTCGAACCCATCACGCATCTTTGCCTGATTGGTCGCCGAGATCGTCCCCATCGTTCGCCCGTGAAAGGCGTTGCTGAAGGTGATGAGGTCGTGCCGCTGCGGGTTGCCGTTGGCATGGTGATAGCGGCGCGCGGTCTTGATCGCGCACTCGACCGCCTCGGCGCCCGAATTGGTGAAGAAGACGGTGTCGGCAAAGGTGTTGTCGACCAGCCGCTGTGCGAAATGTTCTCCCTGCGGCGACCCATAGACGTTCGACACATGCATCAGCGTCGCGGCCTGATCCGCGATCGCCTTGGTCAGGACGGGGTGGCCGTGGCCCAGGCAATTGACCGCGATCCCCGCCGCCATGTCGAGATATTGCGTGCCGTCCTCACCATAGAGATAGACGCCCTCGCCTCGCACCGGACGCACGTCGCACCGGGGATAGACGGGCATGAGTGCGGTGATGGCCACGGGGCGAACTCCTT
>JAPKCG010000453.1 GCA_028823055.1 Sphingomonas bacterium | reverse complement strand
GGCGGGTTGATGATCGGGGTCGACATCAGCGACCCGAACACGCCGCCGTTCGAGATGGTGAAGGTGCCGCCCTTCATCTCGTCCATCTTGAGATCGCCCGATTTGGCGCGCTTGCCAAAATCGCCGATCGTCTTTTCGATCCCCGCGACCGTCAGCTGGTCGGCGTCGCGGATGACGGGAACGACGAGGCCATTGGGTGCGGAGACCGCGACCGAGATGTCGGCATAGTCGTGATAGACGATGTCGTCGCCATCGATCTGCGCATTGACGCTCGGCACGTCCTTCAGCGCCATGCACGCGGCTTTCACGAAAAAGCCCATGAAGCCAAGGCGGACGCCATGCTTCTTTTCGAACAGGTCCTTATACTTCGTCCGCGCCTCGATCACCGCGGTCATGTCCACATCGTTGAACGTCGTCAGGATCGCGGCGGTGTCCTGCGCCTGCTTCAGACGCTTGGCGATCGTCTGACGCAGGCGCGTCATGCGGACGCGCTCTTCCTTGCGGCCATTCGTTGCGGGGGCGGCAGCGGGCGCTGGCGCGGCGGCGGGCGCCGAGGCTTGCCCAGTCGAGGGTTTCTGGGCGGCGGCGATCACGTCTTCCTTCGTGATCCGGCCATCCTTGCCCGATCCCTTGATCGTCGCGGGATCGACGCCGTGTTCGAGCACCGCGCGGCGGACCGACGGCGACAAGGCGGCGGGGCCGTCGCCCTGCGGTTCGTCCTGCTGCTGAGAAGGCGCACTGGCCGCGGTTTCGGTCACCGCAGGTTGCGGGGCCGATTCCTTTTTCGGCGCACCCTCGCCCGCCTCGATCGTCGCGATCAGCGCGCCGACCTGGACGGTGTCGCCCAGCTTGACCGCGTGTTCGCCCATCACGCCCGCGACGGGGCTGGGCACTTCGACCGACACCTTGTCGGTTTCGAGCGCCGCGATCGGTTCATCGACCGCCACCGCATCACCCGGCTGCTTCAGCCATTCGCCCATCGTGGCTTCGGTGATCGATTCGCCGAGTGTCGGAACGAGAACTTCGGTTGCCATTTCCACTTCCTTCCACCCCGGCGAAGGCCGGGGTCAGTATCGCAACGTCGGTTGATCGAACGTTGCGGATCGTAACTTCAACCTTCCCAGCTTGCCACCGGCGTGCGCCGGGGTGGCCGCGAAGATTACGACTTTTGCGACCGCCGGATTTCCTCGCGGACGTTGTGACCGAGCGCGTCGGCGACGAGCGCGGCCTGTTCAATCTGATGGCGCTTCATCAACCCCGTCGCGGGGCTTGCCGATGCGGTACGCCCGGCGTAGCGCGCGCGCTTCACCGAACAATTCGCCGCGTCGAGCGATTCCTCGATCAACGGTTCGACGAAGAACCAGTAACCGTTGTTCTTCGGTTCTTCCTGCGCCCAGACCACTTCCTCAAGCGCCGGCATCCGCGCCAGCCGTACCGCCAGCGCTTCGCCCGGGAAGGGATAAAGCTGTTCGATCCGGATGATCTGCGTGTCGGTGTCGCCCGCCGCATCGCGCGCCTCGATCAGGTCGTAGGCGACCTTGCCCGTGCACAGCACGACGCGCTTCGTTGTCGCATCGGGGGCACCGTTGGTGTCCGACAGGATGCGCATGAAATGGCTGTCGCCCTGGAAATCCGCCGCGGCGCTGACCGCCAGTTTGTGACGGAGCAACGATTTGGGCGTCATCACGATCAACGGCTTGCGGAAATTGCGATGCATTTGCCGCCGCAGCAGGTGGAAATAATTGGCTGGCGTCGTGCAGTTGGCGACCTGCATATTGTCCTGCGCGCACAATTGCAGATAGCGTTCGGGCCGTGCCGAACTATGCTCCGGCCCCTGCCCTTCATAGCCATGCGGCAACAGCATCACGAGCCCGTTGGCGCGGAGCCACTTCGATTCACCGCTCGCGATGAACTGATCGATCATGATCTGCGCGCCGTTGGAGAAATCGCCGAACTGCGCCTCCCAAAGCACCAGCGTCTTGGGGTCGGCGAGCGCATAGCCATATTCGAAACCGAGCACGCCATATTCGCTCAAGGGGCTGTCGAGCACCTCGAAATTGCCGTGTTCGATCGTCTGCAACGGCACGAACTTATGCTCGTCGGTCTGGTCGACCCACACTGCATGACGCTGACTGAAGGTGCCGCGGCCCGAATCCTGACCCGACAGGCGGACGCCATAGCCTTCCGACAGCAGCGCACCGAACGCGAGCCCCTCGCCCGTCGCCCAATCGAAATTCTTGCCCGACGTGAACATCTCACGCTTGGCATCGAGGACGCGGGTCAACGTCTTGTGGATCTGGATCGTATCGGGAATCGTCGTCAGCGTCCGGCCGAGCGCATCGAACAATTTCTTGTCGACCCCCGTTTCGACACTGCGGCGCGAGGTTTCGGCAGCGGCGGGCGCGCTGAGCCCCGACCACCGGCCCGCAAACCAATCCGCGCGGTTCGGCTTGTAACTGGCCCCTGCTTCGAACTCCCCTTCGAGCAGCGTCACATATTGCTTCGAATTGTCGTCGATCCACGCCTGATCGACCACCTTCTCCTCGATCAGGCGCTTGCCGTAAATCTCGCTGACGGGCGGGTGATTCTTGATCGCTTTGTACATCAGCGGCTGGGTGAAGGACGGTTCGTCGCCTTCGTTATGCCCGAACCGGCGATAGCACCACATGTCGATAACGACGTCCTTGCGGAATTCGTGGCGGAATTCGGCCGCGATACGCGACACGTGGACGACCGCT
>JAPKCG010000452.1 GCA_028823055.1 Sphingomonas bacterium | reverse complement strand
GGCAGGACCCGCAGCCAGCCCTGCGGCAAGCCGGCAAACGGGCCGGTTTCCGAACCGCACAACGATGCGAGCCGACGCATCCGGGTCTGCGAGAAGCCGCGAATGAGGAGATCCGCGAGCGCCGCAGCCGCCTGACCATCCCGGGTTGTCGTGACTTTGATGCCGTGGACGAAGTGAAGATCCAGGTTCGCATCGGCGCGCAGGGCGAGGAGGTGATCGTCATAGTCACCGGTCGATGCGGCCGCGATCGCGATGTCGGCGGGCTCCGCTTCGCCTGAAGCCATCAGGCCCCGCGCCCATCGAATGGCCTCGATCGCCTCGTGATAGGCAGTCGCGGCGCTGACCGTGCTGATTGCCGGAGCGGTTGGGTCTGCCCGATTGATCGTGACGTCGAACGCGTCCAGCCACGGCGGGGTCGGCCGAGGGCCGGCTGTCCAGCTCACCGAAGTATGTGCGGTGAGCTCCTGCAGGAGCGGACGCCAGCACGGCGAAAGCTCGGTGATACCGACGATCTCGAGCGGACCCAAAACCGCATGAGCATGAGCAACGCGCTCCAATGCGCGGGCCACGAGATCGGTAGGACGCATCATACCGGGCGGCAACTGGGCTAGAACCGCAGCTTCCAGGCGCGCGATCGAGTCGAGCCGAGGATGATCCCCGGCGCGAGCGGCCAAGTCGATACCGGCCCGCCACGCCTTATGGAGGGTGTCGGCCGCCGCATCGACCATGCCAGGAAGCAGCTTGATGCTTTCCAGCTCTGCGAGGGTCGTGTCCGGCAGCACGGCCTGGATCGCGGTTCGCAAACACTCGTCATCGATCGGACGGGCGAAGCCGCCGGCCAGACGGACCGCGAGTTGTTCAAATGACATGATCTGCACGCCGTGTCGGCGCTGCCGCGCAGCGTCGAGGCGCAACTCGCGCATCGCCAAACGGCCATGGGCGACGATGGTCCGCCGGTTGGAAAGGGTGGTCATCGTCGTTCTCCCTGACTTACTTCTTGTTCGGGCGCTGCGTCAGCGCCGAAGCCGCCGCCGATTTTGCCGCTGCGCTCGACTTTGGGTCGCGCAGCACCTGCGATGCCGCACTCGCGGCTTTCTTGCTCGTTACTTCATTCTTCGAGGGGGTCTTGGCCATGTAGTCCTCCTGTTGCCCGATACGGTTTCGCTTGACGCGACTCCGTGATGGGAATAGAAACTACACACGTCGTGCAGATGTGTCCATATAGTTTTTATCTGTATCCGTTTTGGAGGAAGATTCGGATGGCGGAAAGCCTGACGACATTGAAGTGGGGCGTTGAGCGTCGGCTCGAGTTCATTGAGTTCCGCCTGTTCTGGGAAGGCGGGGTCAATCGCTCGGACATCATCGAGATGTTCGATGTCTCGGTGCCGCAAGCGTCGAAGGATTTGACGCTCTACCAGGAGCGAGCGCCCAACAACGCCCTCTACGACAAGAGCGCCAAGCGGTACGTCGCGAGCGAGCATTTCGAACCCCATTTCCTCAAGCCCGATCCCGACGGCTATCTGTCGCGCCTGCGGTCGGTTGCTGAAGGACTGATCGATCTATCGGAATCCTGGATCACCCAGGTTCCTGACACTGATATCGCCTTGACACCCCGGAGGGATATCGACGCGTCAGTGTTGCGCACGGTCCTCAGCGCCGTGCGCGATCACCGGTCTGTGGACATTCACTATCAGTCGATGAGTAAAGATCGGCCCGATCCGATCTGGCGCCGGATCACGCCCCACGCCTTCGGCTATGACGGCTTCCGCTGGCACGTTCGCGGCTATTGTCACGTCACCGACAAGTTCAAGGATTTCCTGCTGCCGCGCGTTCTCGGGATCGGGAGCCTCGACGAACCTGGGGCGCCCGCAGAGCATGATGCGCTTTGGCAAGAGCGGTTCGGTGTCGAGATTGGCCCTCACCCTGATCTGACCACAAGTCAGAAGGCCGTCGTCGCCAAAGACTATGGCATGGAGAAAGGCTCAGCGGTCCTAACCGTGCGCTACGCCATGCTGTTCTATGTTCTGAAGCGGCTCGGCCTCTTGGGCGACGCCGCCAAGCTGCCGGCCCGGAGTCAGCACATCGTTGTCGTCAATCAGGCCGAGACCGAGGCGGCTTTGGAGAAAGCCGATTTTGCGGTGTGAGCATCAGGGCGGTCGGGGTCAGTAAGGGTAGATATGGCAAGGCTTGAAGAGATTCGGAATGGCGCGTCGGTGCGCGGCATCGCCTCACCCCAGGCGGCCCAGATCCTGTCTGTCGACTGGATCGGCGATCAGGCGATCAACGTCGTCTACCGCGATCTGAACGGTGCCGTTGCCGAAGCCGTGCTCTATCGCGACGACGAATACCGGCTCGAAGTCGAGGTCAACGGGCGGCCTTGGTCTTTCGACGGCGATGGTGCGCTGCTTCGACTGGTGACCGAGGCAAACCGGATCAAGCTCGCCCATTTTTTTGACCCCTATCTGGCCATCCACACGAGTCTGGTCGATCCGCTGCCGCACCAGATCTCGGCCGTCTATGGCGAGATGCTGCCGCGCCAGCCACTACGCTTCCTGCTGGCCGACGATCCCGGGGCGGGCAAGACGATCATGGCCGGCCTGCTGATCAAGGAGTTGATCGCGCGCAGTGATCTCGAGCGCTGTCTTGTGGTGGCGCCGGGCAGCTTGGTGGAGCAATGGCAGGACGAGCTGGGTCAGTAGTTCAATCTCGAATTCGACATCCTGACCCGGGACATGATCGAGA
>JAPKCG010000050.1 GCA_028823055.1 Sphingomonas bacterium | reverse complement strand
TCTGGAACACCGCCTCATAGGTCAGCGTGCCCGAGCGCGAGACGACGCCGACCGAGCCCTTTTTGAAGATCGAACCGGGCATGATGCCGATCTTGCATTCGCCCGGCGTCAGCACACCGGGGCAGTTCGGGCCGATCAGGCGGGACTTCGATCCCGACAGCGCGCGCTTGACCTTGACCATGTCGAGCACCGGAATACCCTCGGTGATGCACACGATCAGCGGCACTTCGGCATCGATCGCTTCTAGGATCGAATCGGCGGCGAAGGGGGGCGGCACATACACCACCGACGCAGTCGCGCCGGTCGCGTACATCGCCTCTGCGACGGTGTTGTAGTTCGGCAGGCCGAGATGCGTCGTCCCGCCCTTGCCCGGCGTCACGCCCGCGACCATCTGCGTCCCGTAATCGAGCGCGGCCTGGGTGTGGAAACTGCCGGTATTGCCGGTCATGCCTTGCGTGATGACCTTGGTGTTCTTGTCGACGAGGATGCTCATTCTTGCTCCGATCCTACCACCCCGGCGAAGGCCGGGGTCCAGTTGCGAAAGCGATCATGGTAGGGCGATGCGATCATACAGGTCTTCCCAATCGGGATTGAGCCCTTCGATCTTCCGCAGTTTCCAGTCCCGCTTCCACTCCTTCATCTGCAGCTCGCGCTGCCGGGCGGCTTCCCAGCTGCCCATCAGCTCGTACCATACGAGCAGTGTGCAACCGTATTTCTTCGTGAACCCGGCGACCATGCCGTTGCGGTGCTCCACACGCGCTTTGCCAGATTCACTGACGAGCCGAGATTTATCGTACCGTTTCTCACGCTCGCCATGATGTATACGAAGGCCTGTTCTCCCATTACAGACGCTCCGATACTCGACCCCGGCCTGCGCCGGGGCGGTTGTTCCTACTTCAAACTACCATCGATCGCCTTGCATGCATCGAGCAGTTCCTTGACCGCATCGACCGAGACCTGAAGATTGCCCTTGGCCTCGTCGTCGAGCTTGATCTCGATGACCTTCTCGACGCCGCCGGCGCCCAGCATCACCGGCACGCCGACATACAGGCCGTCGACGCCATATTGGCCCTCGACATAGGCGGCGCAGGGCAGGACGCGCTTCTGGTCGTACAGATACGCCTCGGCCATCGCGATGCCGCTCGTTGCGGGCGCGTAATAGGCGCTGCCCGTCTTGAGCAGCGCGACGATCTCACCGCCGCCGCCGCGCGTGCGCTTGATGATCGCATCGATCGTGTCCTGCGACGACATGCCCATTTCGATCAGGTCGGGAACGGGGATGCCGCTGACCGTCGAATAGCTGATGACCGGGACCATCGTGTCGCCATGACCGCCGAGCACGAAGCTCGTGACGTCCTTGACCGCGACCTTGAATTCGTCCGCGAGGAAGTGGCTGAAGCGCGAGCTGTCGAGGACGCCTGCCATGCCGACGACCATGTTGTGCGGCAGGCCCGAAAATTCGCGCAGCGCCCAGACCATCGCATCGAGCGGATTGGTGATGCAGATCACGAACGCGTCGGGCGCGTTGTTCTTGATACCTTCGCCGACCGCCTTCATCACCTTCAGGTTGATGCCGAGCAGGTCGTCGCGGCTCATGCCGGGCTTGCGCGCGACACCGGCGGTAACGATGATGACATCGGCCCCGGCGATATCGGCGTAATCGTTCGATCCGGTGATCGTACCCGCAAAACCCTCGACCGGGCCACACTGGCTGAGATCGAGCGCCTTGCCCTGCGGCAGGCCCTCTGCGACGTCGAACAGGACGACATCGCCCAAATTCTTGAGCGCGGCGAGATGCGCGAGCGTTCCACCGATGTTACCGGCGCCGATCAGCGCGATTTTCTTGCGAGCCATCCAATCCTTCTCCGTCGAGGGCATGATTGGTCATGCCGCATAAGCGCATTGGTGCGATCGGGCAACCATTAAAGCGGGAAAACCATCGTCTTATCAATAATGTTTCTCAATAGCGATAAAGCGGGATGGCTGTTGGTTTCCGGTTTGTTCCACATCCGGGCGGCGATGGCGCAACGCCATGAAAGGTCGCTCTATTCCTACGGCGATGAGCCACGCCACGCCGATCGCCAGACCATAACGGATCGCCGTCGCGACGAATGGCATTGTCACAGGCCAGGATCGCAACAGGGTATCGGTAGCGTCCGCGACACTGGGATGCCAGATATACAGCGGATAGGCGAGCGTGCCGAGTGCGGCCAGCGCGCGCGCAGGAGTCGCCAGAAACGACGGAATGACTGCGCCATGCAGCCCGACGAGCAGCGCTGCGGCGGCGATGTCGCTCACGATCAGACCGGGGCCGAACCGATCGCGCCAATCATCGATTCCCGCGACGATCGCGAACCCGAGCACCGCGACCATGAACCACGCCGCACGATAGGCGGACAGTCGCATCAGCCAGACCGGACGATGGACCGCGATCCATGCCAGCGCCACGCCGATCGCGATCGCGTCGGCGCGATATTGGGTTTGCCACTGCAGATCGACGATCGCCACGCCGCCGTGCCAGCCGGTCATCCGCCATGCCATTACGCCGCCGATGAGCGCGACCAACGCCAGCGCCACCATGCCCGCGCGATAGCGGATCGCAACGATCGGCAACAACCACGCGACCGCGAGATAGAAATGTTCCTCGACCGCAAGCGACCAGAGATGGCTGGGCACGTTGCGCGAATAATTCTGAACATGGAGCAGGACGGGCCAGGCCATCTGCCACCCGGCCGCGCCCCCGGCGAGGATCATCGCCGCGAGATAGACGAACAGCACGGGCCAGAGCCGGACGATGCGGCGGACCAGAAACCGCTGCCGGTCGAAGGTGCCCGTCGTCGCGATTTCCTGCAGAACCAGCCGCCCGACCAGAAAGCCACTGAGGACGAAAAAGAGATCGACGCCGATCCACCCGGCATCGACGACCGGCAGCAGCGCACGGTCGATCCCGGCGATCCCGGTGTCGATCCGCAAATGAAAAAACATGACCAGCAGGATCGCCAGTCCCCGCATGACGTCGAGCGTCGCTTCCCGCCTGCGATCCATGCTGACCGCCTGGCATGGAGACGGTTAACAAACCGGTGTCGGCGGCGCGTCAGGCCGCGCCGTGCCCCGCGCCCAGATAATCCTCCGACCGCATTTCCTCCAGCCGGCTGACCGTCCGCTGGAATTCGAAGCTGCCCTCACCCACCGGATAAAGCGCATCGGGTTCGGCATCGGCGGCGGCCAGCAATTTGACCTTATGTTCGTACAGCGCATCGATCAGCGCCACGAACCGCGCCGCCTCGTTACGGTTATCGGCGGTCAGGACGGGGATGCCGACAAGGATGACGGTGTGATAGCGGCGCGCGATCGCCAGATAATCCGCCGCCCCGCGCGCTTCGCCGCACAGGCGTCCGAACGAAAACACCGCGACGCCCTTCAACGCCTTGGGGACGCGAAGCGTGCGGCCCTGCACCGTCAGCTCCTCGCTCGGCACATGCGCGCTGTCCTCGGGCGGATAGTCGGTCAGCCGGAAAAAGGCGGCGGACAGATCCTCCGTCGCCTCGGGTCCGTTGGGGACGAGCCAGGTGTCCTGCGCCCCCAGCCGGTCACGACGATAATCGACGGGGCCGTTGAGCGGCAGCACCGCCATCCGATCCTCGATCAGCGCGATGAAGGGCAGGAAATGTTCGCGGTTGAGGCCGTTCTTGTAGAGATCGACCGGCGGGCGGTTCGATGTCGCGACGACGGTCGTCCCCGCCTCGATCAGCGCGGTGAACAACCGACTGAGGATCATCGCGTCAGGCGAATTGGTGACCATCATTTCGTCGAAGGCGAGCAACCGCGCTTCTTCGGCAAGTGCCGCCGCGACGGGCGGGATCGGATCGCCCAGCTCCTTCTTGCGCTCCGCCCCGATCCGCTGATGCACTTCGATCATGAACTCGGAGAAATGGACGCGGCGTTTGCGCGTGATCGACAGATTGCGGAAGAACAAGTCCATCAGCATCGATTTGCCGCGACCGACGCCGCCCCACAGATAGAGCCCGCGCGGAGCCTCGGCCTTTTTGCCCGCAAGGCGCCACAAGATGCTGCCGCGCTTCGGCGTCGCTTCGAGTTCGCCCTGCAACGCATCGAGGCGCGACGCAGCGGCGGCCTGTTCGGGATCGGGGCGCAGTTCGCCCGCCGCGACGAGCGCATCATAGGCAACACGGACGCTGGTCACGATGCGCGCACCATTCTCAACCCATCTTCTTCAGCGTGCCCGTAAAGCTGGCGATGACCGGCTTGTCGTCCTGAACGACCAGCCCGCGCAGAAAGAGCATCCGCCCGGTTTCGCGCAGCAGTTCGATCCGCGCCTCAAGCGGCACGCCGATGGCCCCCATACCGATGAACTGCGCGGACAGGTCCAGCGTCACCGCGCCCCCCGCCGACAGCGACCCGAACCCACGGCTCGCGGCGAACAGCGCCACATCCATGAACCCCAGCAACGCGCCGCCATGCACCGCCTCGCGCAGGTTCGAATGATCGTGCCGCGGCATCATGCGCACGCGCGCGACGTCATCCTCGACCCGGACATGGAGCGGTTCGATAAAGGCGTTGAAGCGTGTGGAATCGCGAAACTGCCAGCGTTTCCAGCCGGGCAGGTCGGGATCGTCCTCATAGAGGAAATGCGGTTCGGGGGCGTCGTTCACCCCCGCCCTCCCGCGAACGCAGGAGAACGGGGCAACGCGACGCAGCGGCCATTATTCCGGGCTCCCACGGGCGCGGGAGCACAACGACTAGTCATCAGACGACGCGCTCGGCTTCCATCTTCTTGATTTCGGCGATCGCCTTGGCCGGATTGAGCCCCTTGGGGCAGGCGTTCGCGCAGTTCATGATCGTGTGGCAGCGATAGAGGCGGAACGGATCTTCGAGTTCGTCGAGCCGGTCGCCCGTCATCTCGTCGCGGCTGTCGGCAAGCCAGCGATATGCCTGAAGCAGGATCGCGGGGCCGAGAAACTTGTCGGCGTTCCACCAATAGCTCGGGCAGCTCGTCGAACAGCAGGCGCACAGGATACATTCGTACAGGCCGTCTAGTTTCTGGCGATCCTCGGGCGACTGGAGCCGTTCCTTGCCCGAGGGCGGCGGCGTCACGGTCTGCAGCCACGGCTTGATCGAGGCATATTGCGCATAGAAATGCGTGAAGTCGGGAACGAGATCCTTGATGACGTCCATCGCGGGCAGCGGCGTGATCTTCACCGTCGATTTGCAATCCTCGATCGCGGTCGTGCAGGCGAGCCCGTTCTTGCCGTCGATGTTCATTGAACACGACCCGCAAATGCCCTCGCGGCATGAGCGGCGGAACGTCAGCGAGCTATCCTGTTCCGACTTCATCTTGATCAGCGCATCGAGCACCATCGGGCCGGTATCGTCGAGGTCGATTTCGAACGTATCGTAGCGCGGATTTTCGCCACTGTCGGGATCGTAGCGATAGACCTGGAACTTGCGCGTCCGCGAAGCACCCTCGGGGGCTTTATGGACCTTGCCCTTCGACGATACCTTACTGTTCTTGGGCAGGGTAAATTCGGCCATGGCCGCAGCGCTCCTCAGGATCAATGCTGCACCTGCGGCTATGCCTTTAATGCCCCGCGTGCAACCCCCTGCCCATCACTTTACCGCTCAGATCCGGCCGCTTCACGGGTCAGATGATATCGAGAACAAGACCCAGGTCACGCGCTTCTTCCGCCTCGATATACCAATTGGACGGCGCCTTTTCCTTGAGCTGGTCGAGCGATACCTGCGACCCACGAACGATGTCGGCAAAGCCCTCGTCCTGAATCCTGATCGAGTCCTCGATTTCGTGTAGCTTGGCTTTCAGCGTATAGCTCAGCGTCTGGAGCGGGCCGTTGAGATCGATCTTCGATTGCATCAGCCGTTCATGAATCATGATCCGCGACTGACGGGTCAGGAAGCGCTTGTCGGTCGGAAACGCCGCCATGAACGTCGCGCCCGCCGAATAGACCGCGACCTTGCCCAGAAACAGGCATTCGCGCTTGGTGTATTCGCGCAGTAGCCGGATATCGTCCGCCATCGCGCGCGCCATTTCGGGGTCGCCGCCCAATGTCGTGATCGACACGACCAGCGGCCCCTCGGTCGGTGCATTGGCGAGCTGTTGTTTGAAGTTTGAATACATCATCCCGTCGACGGGACCGTGGAGCTGGATGTGCGGGCTGGCGAGCAACGGATAATTGCTGGCGTTGTTCATGTCGGTCATGCCGCGCCCAACCACGGATCGGACGACAGGTTCCAGGATCGCGGAATAAATCGCATTGCGCTCGATCATCGTTGCTTAACCGCTCAACGCTATTAACCGATATTGATGTCGATCAAGCACGCCTCCCTGAAAGTCGCCCGGGTGACCGGGCTGTCTGCGCTCGCGCGTAAACGGACCGCGTCGTCGTTGCGTATTCTTGGCTATCACGGGCTGTGGATCACGCCGGGCGATGCGTTTGGCGATTGCACTTTCATCGGCGTCGATCAGTTCGCAGACCGGATGGCAAGACTGCGCGAATCGGGCGCGCCGGTGCTGCGGCTGGGTGATGCCATCGCGCATCGGGCGGCGGGAACGATGCCCGCCAATGCGGTCGTCATCACGATCGATGATGGCTGGGCGACGACGTACACGCACATGCTCCCGATCCTCGAACGCTACGCCTTGCCCGCGACGCTTTATGCGACGACCTGGTATTCGCAGCATGACATGCCCGTGGTGAACGTCGTCGTCGATTATCTGACCCGCGCGGCCGGTCGCGACGACGCCGAGCGGATCATCGCGGCGGCGCGGATCGAGGCGTTGCCGGTCGACGATCGGCTGCCCGCACTGCGTGCCCTGGGCGCGACGCTGGGCATCGACGAAGCGTGGCTGGAGCTGCGCCAGTTTCACAATATGACCGCCGCCGACTTGGCTGATGCGCGCGCGCGCGGGCTCGACATCCAGCTGCACACGCATCGCCATATCGACGTCGCGACCCGCGTCGACGAATTGCCACAGGAAATCGCGGATAATCGCGCGTTTCTGGAGGCCGCGGTACCGGGTATCCGGCTCGATCACTTCTGCTATCCCGGCGGCGGTTATCACCCGCGCGCAGACCGTTATCTCGACGCGGCAGGGGTTCGATCCTCGACGCTGATTGCAGAGGGTATCAATCCGCCCGGCACCAATCCCCATCGCCTGCGCCGCCTGCTCGATGGTCGCAATATCGATGACGAAACCTTCGACGCCTATCTGTCGGGATCGCTTCATTATCTGTCGTCACTGCGCACCGGCACCGCGCGCTTGCTAGGCTCATGACCATGTTGGCAACCCCGCTACAATATGTCGCCGACGTCCCCGCCCGAACATTGTTTCCCCAATGGCGCGGCGATCAGCCCTTCATGCACCGGCTCGCCCCGGCACGGGAAAAACTCGACGCCGCCTTCCCGGCGCTCGGCGCGGCGATCGCCGCATTTCCCTTTGCGACGTTCGAAGCCGCGTACCAGCCGGCAGCCGTCGTCCACAGCTATCATACCACCCCCGCCCGCGCGCGCGCGCTGATCGACCAGCTGCCCGTGGCCGAGCGTAGCGCCTGGCTGTGTGCGCTGATGCTCGATTTGATGGGACAGTTCGATACGATTTTCGCAGCGACCCGGCTGCCTGAGGAATTTGCGCTTCATTACGCCGATTCGTTCAACCGGATCATCGATCAGATCGATGCCAATCCGGGCTTCGCCGACATTGGCAGAGACAGTTTCCTAAAGGACCTGTGGTTGACCCGCGTCGTCATGATCCCCGCCTTCGCGCAAATCTGGTGGCCCCGGTCGGGATTGTCGGCACGCAACATCGTCAAACAGGGGGTCAAGCCCGCATTGTACGTGTTCGGCCGGTGCGGTGGACGCCGTCCTTTCTTGGAGGGGCATACCCACGATCCCGTCGCCAAGGCCTATTGGAACGAACCGGGCTGGCGAGAAGCGCTACGCCTTGCGGCACTGGCGCTACCGGCGATGCCGCACATCAGGGGCGCGTTCGGCACCGCCTGGTTTTACGACCCGGCCGTCCGGGGAATCAGTCCGCGCATCTCGTTCGCGCAGGATCTGCAAGTCGGTCGCGGCGCGCTGCGGATGGAAATCGGCAGCGACGCGGCCACGATCGCGAATGCCACCGCGACGTCGGCTGAACGACGCAACCGGTATAGGGAGGGCAATTACCTGCCCACCGATTACGCCGTCATCTGGTCCCGCCGTGATCTCATCGCCGCGTATGGCAACTGACCGATGAACATGATCCAGCACATCGGCGACGTGCCGACGCGGTTTCGGGCGCTGTTTCCCAAATGGCGGGGGCATATTCCCCTGCGCCAGCGACTTACGGCGGTATCGGAGGCCCTGTTCGCCAATCACGCGGGGCTCGCCGGTGCCATCGACGCCGCGCCCTATGCCGCGTTCGAGGCCGCACATCGCGACTTGCCCCCGGTTCATTGCTATCGCATCGTCCCGAACGCCGCGCGTGCGATGCTTGCGAGCGTGCCCGATCGATTGCGCGCGCCGTGGCTCTGCGGTCTGTTGATCGACCGGATCGCGATATTCGAAAAGACGCTGGCGCAGAACAGGCTCGCCGCCGAATTCGCCTATCATTATCGCGATAGCTTCCACCGGATTCTCGACCAGATCGACCGCAATCCCGGTGTCGGCGACATCGGGTCCGATGCGTTCATGAAAGATCTCTGGCTGACGCGCGGCGTGATGATCCCCGCTTACGCCTCGATCCTGTGGCCCCGGTCGGGACTGTCGATCCGCGCGGTCCTGCGTGGCGGATTACCCGCGATCTACAAGGTGATGCGCCACTGTGGCGGTTGGCGGCCGATGCTGGAGGGGCATACTCACGACAGTATGGCGCGCGCCTATTGGAATGAGGCGGGGTGGCGCGAAACGATGCGCCTGTGTGCCCTGACGATGCTGGCCATGCCAGCGGTCAGGGGATCGTTCGGCGTCACATGGTATTATGACCCTGCGGTGCTCGATATCACGCCGAAACTCGGCTTTACCCACCGCCTGCAGCTCGACCACGGCGCGTTCCGCTTTTGCATCGGCAGCAGCGAAGCCGCGATCGGCCATGCGCTGGCGGCGAACGCGGCACGGCGTAACCGTTACCGCGAGGGCAAATATTTGCCGACCGATTATGCGATCGTCTGGTCGCGCCGCGCCTTGATCGCGGCATATGGCCCGGGCGCGACTCCCGTTTAGTAAACGCGCTTTTTCGGTTTAATGTAATCGATGTCGTCGGTCAGCGTGTAATCGTGGACCGGGCGGTAATCGATCGCGGTCGCGCCGCCTTTGCCACCCCAGCCCTCGAACGTCGTGATCGTGTGCTTCATCCAGTTCGCATCGTCGCGATCCGGGAAATCCTCGTTCACATGCGCGCCGCGTGATTCCTTGCGGTTCGCCGCGCTGTCCATCGTCACCTTTGCCTGCGCCAGCAGGTTGTCGAGTTCGAGCGTTTCGATGAGATCGGTATTCCAGATCAGCGACCGGTCGGTGACGTGGACGTCCTCCATCCGCTTGTAGATGCCCGCGATCTTGTCCTGCCCCTCGGTCAGCAGCGCATTGTCGCGGAACACCGCGCAATGTTTCTGCATCGTGCGCTGCATATCGATGCGGATTTCCGACGTCGGCGCGCTGCCATTGGCGTTGCGGAAATGGTCGAGCCGCGCGAGCGACATTTCTTCCGACCCCTTGGGCAGCGGATTGTGACTCGTGCCGGGCTGCAGCTGATCCTTGATCCTGAGGCCCGTGGCGCGACCGAACACGACCAGATCGATCAGGCTGTTCGAGCCGAGACGGTTGGCGCCGTGAACGCTGACGCACGCTGCCTCGCCGACCGCGAACAGGCCGGGGACGACCGCATCGGGATCGCCATCCTTGAGGTTGACGACCTCGCCGTGGAAGTTGGTCGGGATGCCGCCCATATTGTAGTGAACCGTCGGCGTGACCGGCAGCGGCTGGCGCGTCAGGTCGACACCCGCGAAGATCTTGCCCGTTTCGGTGATTCCGGGCAGCCGCTCGTGCAGCACCGCAGGGTCAATATGGTCGAGATGGAGCCAGATATGGTCGCCATTCTTGCCGACGCCGCGACCTTCGCGCATTTCCAGCGCCATCGATCGCGATACGACGTCGCGGCTCGCGAGATCCTTCGCGGAGGGGGCATAGCGCTCCATGAACCGCTCGCCCTCGCTGTTGGTAAGATACCCGCCCTCGCCACGCGCGCCTTCGGTGATGAGAACGCCCGCGCCGTAGATGCCGGTCGGGTGGAACTGGACGAATTCCATGTCCTGCAGCGGCAGGCCCGCGCGCAACACCATCGCATTGCCGTCGCCGGTGCAGCTATGCGCGCTCGTCGCGGAGAAATAGCAACGGCCATAGCCGCCCGTCGCGAGCACGACATTGTGCGCCCGGAACCGGTGGATGCTGCCATCCTCCAGGCACATAGCGATCACACCGCGACACACGCCGTTTTCCATGATCAGGTCGAGCGCGAAATATTCGACGTAGAAATCAGCGTCGTATTTCAGCGACTGCTGATAGAGCGCGTGCAGCATCGCATGGCCGGTACGATCGGCGGCGGCGCACGTGCGCTGGACCGGGGGACCGTCGCCCATATTCTGCATATGACCGCCGAACGGGCGCTGATAGATCGTGCCGTCGTCGTTGCGGCTGAACGGCACGCCTGCATGTTCGAGCTCGTACACCGCCTGCGGCGCTTCGCGGCACAGATATTCGATCGCGTCCTGATCGCCCAGCCAGTCCGACCCCTTGACGGTGTCGTACATGTGCCACGACCAATGGTCGGGTGTGTTGTTGCCCAGGCTGGCGGCGATCCCGCCCTGTGCGGCCACGGTGTGGCTGCGCGTCGGGAACACCTTGGTGATGCACGCGGTCTTGAGGCCGCTTTCGGCGATTCCCATCGTCGCGCGCAGGCCCGAACCGCCCGCGCCGACGACGACGGCGTCTTAGGTATGGTCGATGATCTTATAGGCGTCGGACATCAGGCGGCAGCTCCGAACGCGACCTTGAGAATCGCGAAAATGGCGATCGCGGCGGTCGCGACCGTGAACAGGTTGAGAAGGACCATCAGCGCGATGCGCCCTTCGTGATGCGCGTAATCCTCGATCACCACCTGAAGGCCCAGGCTGAAATGATAGAAGACCGACAGGATCAGCAGCGCCATCGGCACCGCGACCCAGGCCGAATGCAGCCAGGCATGGACGGTGACATAGTCATAGCCGCCGAGCCGCGCGATCGAAAAGATCAGCCACATCATCAGGAACAGATTGGCGCCCGCGGTCAGCCGTTGATGCCACCAGTGATGCGCGCCTTCCTTGGCGCTGCCAAGGCCGCGGACGCGGCCGATGCTCGTACCCGAACCCATTACTTGATCCCCAGATAGAGCCAGTACAACACGGTGAGCGCCACCGATACGACCATCGTCATCGTCGCGAACATCCGGCTGGTTTTCAGTTCGTAGGCCGCGCCCGTGTCCATCACCAGATGGCGAATCCCGCTCATCATGTGCTGGAACAGCGACAGGGTCAGGCCGACGCCGACGATCCACCCGAGCACGTTGAGATGACCCGCATCGGTCGTGAACACGCCGCGGAACGTCGCATAGGCTTCCTCACCCGACGCGATTGCCGCGAGCCACCAGACGAGCAGCATCGTGCCGACCGTCGCCATGCCATCCCCCGTCACCCGGTGAAGGATCGACACGAGCATGTGCGACCCCCAACGGTAATTGAGGCGCATGAACCCCGAAAAAAGGTGCGGGCTGCGGGGCCGTTTGGCGGTTGTGGTCGTGGGGCGCGATGCCATCGATGATCCTCGGGGCTGCTGAGCGAGTGCCAGAACTATTCAGCCGACCTATTAGGCCAGCCTCGCTGCGATGCAACCCATCTGCCCGATCCGCGCCCCCCTAACGTCACCTTAACCATTGGCCGATAGCAGTGGATCAACCAAACAACGCTGGCGATGGAGCCCACCCCTTGACGATGCCAATCGCAGACATGCCCGCCCCCGGCTCCCTGGCCGCCAAGATCGATCTGCCCGCGAGAATGGCCGCATTCGACCGGGAAGGGTCGCTGGTCCGCCTGGGACGCGAACTATGGGCATTGCTCGAACCCCAATCCGACTCGATCGTCGAGGCCTTTTGGGACCAGTGGCAACGCGAACATCCCAATGAGGAAAACTGGATCAAACACGGCCGCGAACGCCGTATCGAACTGGGCCGCGCCTATTTGAAAAGCCGGTTCTGCGCGGTGGACGAACGCTATTGGGTCGAGTCGATGGAGCGGTCGGTCACCGCCGCGTATCAGGCGAAAATCGGAACATTAGGCCTGCTGTCGATGAGTTGCGCCAGCGATCGCGCCGCGCTGAGCGTGCTGATGAGCGTGGTTTCCGCCGACGATCCGCGTTTGCCAGACTATGTCGATACGTTGATGCGCCTGTTCGGCATGGAGGCCGAAATTACCGTCGAACTCTTTAACGGCTTGCTTTCTCACGGCGCGCGCCTCGACCGCGACCGGCTGGCACGCGAATTCAATTCCGATATCGGCATGATGGTCGAATCGGCGTCCGATGAAAGTGGCGACTTGCGCCGCCAGTCGGACAAGGCCTCGGTCGTTGCGCGCGGGATGCTGGGCAAGGCGAGCGAAGTCGCCGCCGCCGCCGAACAATCCGCCGTCGCGATGCGCGAAGCAGCGCAGACCGCAGCGGGCTTGATCCGCGCGATCGAAGACGCTCGCAGCGAGGTCGAGGTCGCCGCCGACGTCGCCACCCGTGCCGCCACGCAGGCGGGCGAGGCGGTCGGCATGAGCGAGGCCTTGTCCGATCACGCCAAATCAATCGAATCGATCCTGGGCCTGATCCGCGACATTGCGGGCCAGACCAATCTGCTCGCGCTCAACGCCACGATCGAGGCCGCCCGCGCGGGCGATGCGGGTCGCGGGTTCGCGGTCGTCGCGCAGGAAGTCAAAAGCCTCGCCAATCAGACCGCGCGCGCCACCGACGACATCGCGGGCAAGATCGCCGCGATCCAGTTCGCGACCA
>JAPKCG010000049.1 GCA_028823055.1 Sphingomonas bacterium | reverse complement strand
ATTTTAAGTTCTTGATTTTTATTTTTGCTTCGAACGATGCTACGATTCGGATAAATTCGCATCTTTGGTCACGCTGCGTAGCGGTCGTTCGCCAGTTTGCGCAGACGGCCCATGCCAGCCAGCGCGTCCAGCACGGGGGCGACACCCTTTGCATTCTTGCCCTTGAAGGCGCGGGCGACGTCGTTGGCGGCGATCGGGCGACCGGCGCGTTCGACGACCTGCGCCACCGCCACGACCTGATCGGGCAATGTCGCGGGCCAGGCGAGGACGGTCGCGACCGCGACGGCTTCGGGAAGCGCCATCGTTTCCTGATGCGCGGGGGCGACATAGCCGGGAGCCTGAAAATCGGGACGGAGCCAGCGGACTTTACCCTGCGCCTCCTCGGCCGCGCGCAGTTTGTTGAGCGCGACGAGCCGGTCGAGGATCACCGTATCAGTCAACGCGCCGCTGCGCCAATCGTCGCCCCAGCCATAGGCATCGGCGACCAGGTCGTCGATCGTGTCGTGATATTGCCGGATCAGCGACACGCACCCGCGCTCGGCGATGTCGCGATCCTTTGCCGACAGGACGCCCCCCGCCGCCTCCGCCGCGCGCAACGCCTCAAGCCCATTGTACAGCTTCGTCAGCGTCAGGTCGTCGTGCCGCGCGAGCACATCCTTGCGCAGCGCATCGAGCCGTTCGGCGGCCTCGCGGATGCGTGATTCGAGTGCGTCGTCGCTGGGGTCGGGGAAGGGGAAGGGGTCGAAGCAGCGGGATTTGTTGTATCGTTCGCGGTCTTCCAATGTGCCGCCCGCAGACCGCGCCCAGCGATGGTGGATCGTGCTGCTCAAGACGCCGAGCGCCCATCCATTGGTCAAACCAATGGCGATCAGCGCATCATCCGGAAGGACCGCCGCCTCAAGAAACGTGAAAACTCTATGTTTGGCCGTAACAGGCGTAGCAATGTAGCGCTTGAGCCCATTCAACGCCTTACGCAGCTCGGGGCGTGGTTTCCCGAACAACCACCACTGCTCGGCGTACTGTTTCGCATCGGCGGTGGCACTTTTTGCAAGTTGCCCTTCCCGTTTTGGTCGAACCGCCGCCAAAAGATAAGAATAAATAGACGGATATCCATCGCGAACCTCATGTTCGTCGAGTCCGAACATGTCGATTACCATCACATCGCGCGATCGGGCGGCAAGATCGCGTCCGTTCCGATAATCGCGAATCAGGGCATCGGTCCCGGGGACCGTCCCTAGGCCAAGGCGACGCGCTTCGTCCCGCGTGACGATGAAACCGTCGCCGTGCAATTTCACGCCGGGGGACGCGATGCCTTCATTGCTTTTGAGCGACCCCGAACTCGAAACCGCCGCGCCGATGCTGAGGTCGCTGTGTATCCGGCCCGGCGTTTCGCTGAAAATGATGAGGTCGGGAGCCGCGCGGTCATCGACGACCCGCAGCAACCGGCCATCGGTCGTGCCGGGTGCGCCGATCGTCATGGCGATCCGCACCGCCGCATCACCCTTTTCGCTGACCCACGGATGGTCGGGGATCGCGAACGCGACGCTGATCGGATCGAGCGCGTCGAGGTGTTTCGCGATGACGCGGCGGCTGAACGTCTGCGTGATCGAATTCGTTGTCACGAACCCGAACCGCCGCGTGCGATGGTTGCGCACCGCGCTGGCCGCTTTATCCCACCAATGCATCACTAAATCGGCGGATTCGGGCATCTTGCTGCCGCGAAACATTGCCTCGAAATAGCCATCGCCTAGCCGCTCACGAAAAAACTTGGCCCCGATAAACGGCGGGTTGCCGATGATGAAATCGGCGGTCGGCCATTTCGCTGCGCGTGGATTGATGTAGCGGTACAGTTCCACCCGCGCGGTGTCGTCGGGGACGTCCTTACCCGTGACGGGTTGTTTCTTCATCGTTTCGCCGTCCCAGCGGGTGACGGGGCGGCCGTATTGGTCGCGGTCGAGTTCGCGTCGGTCCCAGGTGATCAGGGCGTCGCGATTCTCGATCGTCTTCACATCGCGCAACACGGGGTCGGGCGGCATCCGCTCCGCGCCGTTGACGCGGAAATGCCATTGCAGATAGCCGATCCACAGCACCAGTTGAGCGATCGCGGCGGCGCGGGGATTAATCTCTATCCCCAGGAAATTTTCCGGCGTGATGGTGTGGCCGCTGAGTTCGGCAAGATACTGGTCGTCACCCAGTTCCTGAAGCAGTTCGAGGACCTCGCCCTCCAGTTCCTTCATCCGGGCCATCGCGACGTAAAGGAAATTGCCCGTGCCGCAGGCGGGGTCGAGCACCTTCGTCTGCGCCAGGCGGCCGTGGAAGGTCTCGACAATTGCGCGTGCGGCTTCGCGATTGCCCGTCTCTGCCGCTTCCGTCGCCGCAGTGCGCGCACCGAGCCAGTCGTCAAGCAATGGTTCCATGATCGTCGGCCCGACCAGCCGTTCGACATAGGCGCGAGGGGTGTAGTGCGCGCCTAGCTTCGCGCGCTCCTTCGCGTTGAGCGCGCGTTCGAGCAACGTGCCGAAGATCGCGGGTTCCACCTGTCGCCAATCCGCGGCGGCGGCGGCGATCAGCACGTCGATCTCCCCCGGCGTCAGCTCGATCGCGGTCGTGTCCTTGAACAGATACCCGTTGAACCGGCGCACCGTCTCGCCCGCATCCCCCAAGCCGAAAGCGAGGCCGCCGGTGTCCATCGCCTGCCACATTTGTGTCAGCTGCGCGGGCAGGATGTCGTGCCGGTCGCGCGTCTTGCGGAGCAGCGCCGAAAAGCTCTTGTGCGGGATGAGGCCGCTGTCCTCCGCAAACATCGTGAACAGCAATCGCATCAGGAACGCGGCGACGCGGTCAGGGTTATGATCGCGAGCCTCTATATCACGCGCCAGCGTCGCGAGGAGGCCGGCGATTTCGCGAGTGACGCGCGCTGCCTCCGCGCTGGGATCGAGGCTGAGCGGGGCATCCCAGATCGCGGCGAGCCTGGCGCGCACCGCCTCGTCGCGCAGATCGTCGAGCTGGATACGGAACCGGCGACGGTCGGGAAAGGGGGCATAGCCGCGCCCGTCGCGCGCGAAATTCGCATACACGTCGATGCAATGGCCGATATCGCTGACCAGCAGGAACGGGGGCCACCCGTGGCCGGCAGTCAGCGCCTTGGCATAGCCCTCCGCCTGACCCGCCGCACGCTGCATCGCGCCGGTCCATTGCCCGGTGCCTCGTTTCGCCATCCCGCGTTTGTAGCGTTCGGCGGCGGTCTGACCGAAGAAGTCACGCAAGCTGTCGCCCGCGCCGCTTTCGACCGCTGCGATGTCAGCGGCGCTGCCCTGTTTCGCTTCAAGGATGAAACTGTCGCGGCGGTAGCAATCGATCCAGCCGTTGGATGTCGTCCCGTCGATTTCGGTCTTCACCACGTGGCGTTCGAAGACATAGTCGTTGGCCAGCGTATCCGATACGGTCGGTTGCGGGCTTTGAACGCCCAGCAGAACGCACAGATCATTCAGGAACAATTGCGTGTTCGCACGCTCGTTGCCTCCCGATGCCTGCCATTTCGTGATGAAGTCGTCGGCTGTCATGAACGGGCGGCAACGTGGCTTGGTATCCCGAGCGGTTCAACCGGAATCGATACGAGATACAGCTAACAAGTAATTTCGTCTGCTCGCTGGTCGCAAATGCAGGGGCGATAACTGTCAGGATCGACCCAGTCCGTCTCGCGTGTGCCAGCTGAAGGAAAAGCACGTCGCGGAACCAGTTCTGCGACCGAGATGGGAAGAGAGGAAAAGCCTCGCTGCCGCTCGGTCGATTTTCAACAGGAAACATACCATGACCGACATCATCAAGACCGCCTCGACTGAGGCGGTGACCTGTGCGTGCGCGAACGATCCGGATACGAAAATCCTTCGGCGAGTATCATCGCTCAGCGACTTCCCGCTGGCGCCGCGTGGCAACGGACCCTGGCGGCGCGTCGCCGTCTTGGACGTCGAAAGCACGGGCACCGATCCGCTGACCGACGAAATCATCGATATCGCGGTCGTCATTCTGGTCGTCGATGCCGATGGCGCGATCGTGGAAATCGAAAGTGCTGGGCAGGCACTGCGAGACCCGGGCGTGCCGATCCCTGAAGCGATCACCCGGCTCACCGGGATCACCGACGAGGATGTAGCCGGCAAAACGATCGACCTCGACCGCCTCGAACGACGGATCGCCAACGCCGACGTTCGAATTGCGCATAACGCACAGTTCGATATCGCGTTCGTCGAGAACCTTATGCCGGGCCTCGCCGAGCTGCCTTGGGCTTGCTCGATGCGCGATTTCGATTGGATCGCTGCCGGATTTGACGGCCGCAAGCTCGGTCATCTGCTGATGCAGATCCGTCGCTATCATGACGCGCACAGAGCGATGGCCGACGTCGTGTCGCTCATCCACTTGCTGGCGCATCGGCTGCCAAGCGGGATGACGGTGATGGGTGAACTGCTCGTCAACGCCAGGCTCGACACGATCCGCTTCGAAGCGACGGGCGCGCCGTTCGAAAAGCGCGGGCTTCTCAAGTCACGGGGCTACCGGTGGGATGCCGCGAAGAAAGTGTGGTGGATCGAGATCGGCGACGACGATTACGCCGACGAGCAGCTGTGGCTCCGTCGGTACATCTCGCCATACGGGCCGTCGCCGCGAGCCCTGTCGATCACCTGGCATCAGCGCCACCGCTGAGCTGCACGCGCGCTTCGGCGCGCGTCTTCCCCTTATCCAGAGATGAAATTGAGCACCCAGAAGGATGGGAAAAAAGGCTCCGGCGCCACGCCGTCACCAAGAGGAACGTAACAATGATCGAACACGCTAAGGGACCAACACTGCAACAGCAGAACGTCATGACTGCCGTCCGCATCGAGATGGGCTGGCCTGCACACACCCCGGCCAACGACTGCATCGCCTTTGCGACGGGCAACCCCATGAATGTTGAGGTCGGAATGCAGATGGCGCGGATCAGCCAGCAGCTCGGCAAGGATGCAGTTTACGCGGAATGGGCTGACTCGGCAGCGAAAGAGCCGGGCGAGTTTTCGGTGATCTACCGCGAGATGATGACGATCGACGTCATAGACCGGGTCGTTCCGTTCGCGTTCGACGGGGACACGCCGATCATCCTCGTCCGCACACGCGGTGCCGAGGAATATTTCGCGATCGACGCTCGCGGCAGCCTGCAGCGGGTTCCGGGGAAGCCGAAGAACATCGGCACCGGCCGCAAGCTCGCCATGAAGCGGATCAAGGCCAGAGCCACGACGCTTGGCAGTGAGCTGTTTGCCAACAACCGACACGTCGAACCCGGCGCGGACTGGATCGAGCCGGAAGCCGATCTCGCAACGCTCGTCCGCTTCAACTGAACAATAACGGGCGGGTGCCGATCGCGGCGCCCGCCCTCATCATATCGGGAAATGCACATGAAGATTAAAACCACCGCACAGCGCACACCGCGCAGCTGGATCGTGCTCGACGTCGAATCTGCCGTGCTCGATGACACCGCGCACAAGCGATACCAGGCTATGGAACGCTGGGTGCCGTCGGACGACAAGCCGATCCGACGTGGCTACCAGCGCAGCGAAGATCCGCTGACGTGCCCACGCTGGCCATTCCAGACGATCACCACGGCGGCGATCATGGTGCTGGTTGAAGACCGGCAGGGCGGTATGGACGTTTCGCGGTTCGTCACGCTGTCCGCGCCAGAGCATGACGAACGCAAGGTCCTCGCGGGCATCCTGCAGGTGCTGGGCGAATCCCCCGCCGATGCCGAGCTGACGACTTGGGCAGGACTTGCCCATGACGTTCCGATCATCACGGCAGGGCTTATGCGCCATGGCTTGACGCTTCCACCCGCGTGGAAATGGATGGCGTTTGGCAGCTTTCACCGTGAACGGCATATCGACCTATGCCGAAATATGACCGCCGGCATGAAGATGAAACCGATCCACATGGCCGAGGTTGCAGCGGCTATGGATATCCCGGCGAAGATCACCGCGCCGCCGTTCGCGGTGACGAGCATAATTTATGCCGGTCGTTGGGACGAGGTGCAGGAATGCTGCGAAGGTGACGTCATCACCACCGCGCTACTCCTCGCACGATGGTACACCACGCTCGATCCGCGCGCACCCGCGGATGCGGTGGAGGATCGCATCCTGCGTCGTGTCATCGAACTGCGTGAAGGTCGGGGATATATCGCCGCGCTCGAAGCGCATCGTCAGGTCAGGTTCGCATCGAAGTTCGAGAAGGCGGCGAATGACGCGACGATCCTCGCACCGTGGCTGGATCGGGACGCCGCCTGATCGACCGGCTGCCTTCAAGGTTGCTTTACCAATGTCGGACTAGCTTCGTCCCATGATGAAGCTGGTCCTACATTCACATGCGCCGATCCGAAAAAATTCGGACACCGTGTCTGCGTTTTTCCGTTTCGGCGCATGAGTAAGTAGAACCCGGAATGTCCAAACCCGTCAAGATCGACGACGATTTCCGCGAGCTCGCCCCCGATGAGGTGCTCGATGGGCTACGCCATGTCGATTTCCGCGACGCCAGCAGGCTCGTTCGTCGCGCTCAGGCGATGGCGCAGGACTATACGGGCGAGGGGCGTGATCTGCTTCACGACGCCGTAACTCGCGCGGTCGTATCGCGAACATGCCGCAAAGCAATCTCGCTCGAATCCTTTCTGGCCGGAATCATGCGGAGCATTGCGTCGACGCAGCGCCGCAGCAGGGAGCGCCGCGCGGAAGAGCCGCCGATCCCGCTGGACTGGTTATCTGATCATCTGATCGACGGCGTGCTGGCCGACCGTCCGGCGGAGGAGGACATCGAAACCGAGCGCGTCCGTGCGCTGTGCATCGAGGTCATCGACCGGCTGTCGGCACAATCCGCCCTTCAAGCGAGGCTGATTGATGGGATCGGCCTCGACCTGCGCGGGCGCGCGCTGGCAGAATATGCAGGCCTGTCGCTCGATGATCTCGCGACCGCGCGCCGCAAGCTGAAGCGTCATGCCGAACGGCTTTGGCCTGACTTTCAGAAACGGCTGTCACCGGCCATCGAAGACGAATGATCTCAGCCGCGCGAGGCTTCACCGCCGCATAACGTCTGTCCTACACGATCCGAATCTGATCTATCGGTTCGGTAAGGAGGCGTTCGATGCTTGCAATGATAGATCCTCAATTATTGTTCGGGGCCGCCGCGGTCATCACCAGCTTGGCTGCGTTGATGACGGCGTTCCGGACGACGCGCCCAGGCCGCGGCTTCAAGGTCAACGCAGATTGATGCGTGATCCAGTTGCGCGGATGCGTGTCGCGATATCCGTTACGGCGATATTGATGGCGACGCTTCCCGCGGTGCCAGCGAGCGCCGATGGCGCCCCGCTTCACACATTCCATTGTCTGTTCGGCTGCCCTGTCGGCGCGCCATCGAATGACGATCTGATCGTGCGCGAGATATATACGCTGTCGTCGAACCCGATAACCAAGCTCGCTGACTGGGTGGCGTATCGGGTGACGCCGGATACCATCGGGCCGTCTCAGGATCGGATCTGGTCGGCGGATCCATGGCTGGCAACGGAAGAGACGCTGAAGCCAAGCGATTATGATGGGGCATCTGCCGCCCGCAACGTCGATCGTGGGCACCAGGCACCACTGGCAGCATTTTCGGGAACGCCGTTCTGGCTCGAAACCGACGTCCTGTCGAACATCACGCCGCAGTCATCGGCGTTGAACCAGGGGGCATGGCGCAAACTCGAGGCGCAGGAAACCGCGCTGGCGAAATCCGCGAACATCGGCGTGTACGTGCTGACCGGGCCATTGTTCGATCGCGTGATGGCGCCGCTGCCCGCAGGCCCGTCGTTGCAGCGGGTGCCGTCTGGATATTGGAAGGTCATCGCGACCGAAGACGGTCGGATGACCGCCTTCGTGTTCGATCAGCAGACGCCGGCTAATGCCGACTACTGCGCTATGCGTGTGACTTTGCAGACGGTCACGATCCGCAGCAGGCTCGTCCTCTTTCCAGGACCCAACACGTCGGCATGGCGTCCGCTCGATGCAGCGCTTAGCTGCGACGATCCCGCGCCGCCCGAACAACCCGGCGAAGTGATCGGCACAAGGTCGGCACCGTGACGCCAGAGCATGAACGATGGGCTGAGGCACATACCGTGCTTGAGCTGCATGGTGACAAGGTCTTCGACGTCATCGCAGATCGTATCGGCACGCTTGCGCGTGCCGGCGACGAGGCTGGGGTCAATCGCTGGCGCGAAATTGCCGAAAGGGTGTCGCAGTTGCGATCGGGTCCGTTGCAATGAAGCGCTGGTCCTTCCGCGTCGAGGTTGCGCTCGTCAGCTTAGCTGTCTTCGCCGGTGCGGCGTCGTTGATCTGGACCGTCGTCGGATGGATCGGTCGGGCTTTCTGATTGGGGGCGACCGTCACGTTCAACGGTGAGCCCGCCCGCCTTGCATTCTTTCTTGACGGCTGAATTTTGTGTTTGCTGGGGGGCAGGGGGCCGGGATTGCCTCGCCGACAACGGCTGGCGGCCCGCACATCACACACCTCATACCTAACGTTGCCAGCGGTGGACCTTCGCCTCATCATGCAGCGGCAGGGGTGACGTGCTCGTGCTGAGACCCGATGGAGCGAACGATGTGTAATAGGGCGCGCAACCGGGCTGAGCCTGAAACGCTTATTGAGCGATTCGGTGGCGACTGGTTGACGCCCAAACAGATGGACAACCGTTTCAACCCGGTCGAGCTTCGGCCGAAGGGTCGCGCCTATGTGATCCGCGAGCAGGACGGAAAGCGCGGTCTCGACGTCATGGGATGGGACGTGCTCGGCGGCGGCGCATCCTGGCCGATGACGAATGTGCGCAACCTCGGCCTGAAGCAGTGGCAACGCCTCGCTGAAAGCCCGGATAACCGATGCCTTATCCCGCTCACCGAATTTTGCGAATGGACGCCGGACAAGCACGACCTCGGTGATGGAAAGCCGCCATTGAAGGGCGAAATGTGGTTCGGCGTCACCGATCAGCCGACCTTTGCTGTCGCCGGGTTCTGGCAACAAACGAAAGAGGGCGCAGGGTTCGCAATGGTCACCTGCGATCCGAATACCCTCGTCGCGCCGGTGCATCCCAAGGCCATGATCACGATCCTCGAAGAAGAAAACTGGGATCGATGGCTGCAAGGAAGCTACCAGGACGCTGTCGCAATGCAGCAGCCATATGACGCCGGACGCATGACGATGCGCGGACCGGTCTTTCCAACTCGAACATCGAGCTGATCGCACGGCCCCATGTAGGGGCAGCTGCGTCGAGCTTCGTGACTTCGCCTGTTCTGGAGCGACAGCGTGCAGATCGACACCAACGTCGTTCAGGCGGCTACATGTCGCTGCCGGTTGAGGGGCGAGTTCGGGGCAGAGCGATATCGCCGATGCACTAGTTAGGCTGTTCCCAATATGTTCTCTTCGATCTAGGTTGGGCGGCCCTCGATCCGAGAATCAGCAATGCCCCCAGCCACGCTTCATGAAATACCGTTCGAGCTCGTACCGCGCGAGGCGCCGGTATCACTGATTGAGCTGCCCGCTGGATTCCCGTCACCGGCGCAGGACGATATGGAGGAGCCAATCGATCTGGCGGCCTGGCTCGTCGAGCATCCGGCGGCGAGTTACGTCATGAGGGTAGCAGGTCATTCGATGACCGGGGCGGGGATCAATGACGGCGATCTGGTCGTGGTCAGCCGTGCCAACGAGGCGCGGCCCGGCGATATCGTTGTCGCTCTCGTTCATGGCGACCGGACGATGAAGCGGTTGCGCCGTTCACGCGATCGTCTTTGGCTGGTCCCAGAAGCTGACGGATATGAACGCGTCCTTGTCGACGAGAATGTCGAGGTCTGGGGCGTCGTCGTGGCGCTCGCCCGGCGATACCGCGCGTGACCACGATCGCGCTGATCGACTGCAACAATTACTATGTCAGCTGCGAGCGCGCTTTCGACAACAGTCTCGTCGGCGTGCCGGTGATCGTCGCCAGCAACAATGACGGGTGCGCCATCGCACGATCGCAGGAAGCAAAGGCGCTGGGCGTCAAGATGGGCGACCCCATCCACCTCATCCGCAAGCGCATCGACCGACACGGGGTTCGGGTGCTGAGCAGCAACTATACGCTGTATGGGGATATGCAGCGGCGTGTCCTCGCCGCCGTAGAAGCGTTCGCCAGCGACATCGAGATCTACAGTATCGATGAAAGCTTCCTCGACCTCGATGCATTCGCCGATCGCGACCTCCTCGACCACGCCAAAGCCATGCGCGATCAAGTCCGTCGTTGGACCACTATCCCAACCTGCGTGGGGATCGGACCGACAAAGACGCTCGCCAAGCTCGCGAACGCGGTCGCGAAGAAGAACCCGCTGTTCGATGGGGTCGCTGATCTGCGCGACCATACGCTGCGGGACTGGGTGATGGACCGGTTTCCGGTAGCCGACGTCTGGGGTGTGGGCCGTGCGACGGCGACGAAGCTTCACGCATTGGGTATCACCACCGCCGGGCAATTACGTGATATTCAGATGAAGCAGGCACGCGGCGTTGGAACGGTTGTCCTTGAACGACTGGTCGCTGAACTTCAGGGTGTTGCCGCCGATGCCGTGGCGATGATCGAGCCCCAGCGAAAGGGCATGGCGGTCACGCGTTCGTTCGGGACTTACGTCACAGACATCGATACGATGATGGGGGCAGTCACCCAATACGCCATGCGCGCTGGCGAGAAGCTGCGTTCGCATGGCCTCGTCGCTGGTGAGCTCACGGTGTTCTTCCACACCAACCCGCACAAGCGCTCGGCCCCTCAGCATCGTGCGTCACGCAGGTTGAGCCTTCAGCCCATGACTGCAGATTCGCTCGAACTGCTCGGCGCTGCGCGGCGTGGCGTCGAAGCCGGATGGCGCGACGGTTACGCGTACAGCAAGGCCGGCATCATGCTCGACGACCTGATCGCCGCAGAATTTCGACCTCGGACGTTATTCGAGGGTGATCCCCATCGCCGGGAACGGCTGATGACAGCGATGGACGAGGTCAATCAGCGGTTCGGCAAATTTACGCTGGTGCCGGCGGGGCAGGGGTTCCGGCATAGCTGGAAGGCACGGGCCGACAATCGATCGCCCGCATGGACCACCGATATTAGCGATGTGCCGATCGTCAGCGCGCGTTAGGTTTCATCGAAGTCGCAGGTTTGGGTGGAATCAGGTGTCCCGATTATAGACGGACCGACTGCTTTCAGGGTGATTCTGGTGGAAAGCGGCTCGTCCGCTTTGGAACGAAGAACGGTAATCATGCACGTTCGTTCATCTCCGCGGTGCATGGGCTGACACCGCTCTCAAAATTGATCTTTACTGTCCGGTACAGCGCCACATCCGCATTGACGACGAAATCGGTCATGGTCTTCCGGAAGCATGAGGATGGCGATAACGATGCTGGTGGGGAACGATGAAGGGGTAGGCCTTGAGGCATTCGATGATACGAGTAACCGGGGCGGTCGCCGCGGCGATCCTGCTGCACGCTGGTTCGATCGCGCATGCTGAGTGGCGTCCCGTCACCTCCGCCGCAAACGGGACCGTCTATTCGATCGATCCCGAACGCATTCGGACCGTCGGCGGACGCCGACAGGTCTGGATGAAGGGCGATCACAGCCGGGACCGTACCGAGCGCGCGCGATCGTCGACGACCCTCGTCAGCATCGACTGCTCCGCGTCCACCATTCGGACGCTGGCCGAGAACAAGTATGACTCGTACGGTAAGACGATCTCCACCCGCACCAATCCCGACTACGGGATCGGCTACAATCCGATCACGCCGGAGACTATCGCGGAGGACGTGGCCAAACTCGTCTGCGGGGCGGAGGGGGCCCGATGATCGGCGCGACGAAGGTCTGTCCGCGGTGCGCGGAGCGCGTCAAGGCCGCAGCGCAGGTATGCCGCTATTGCGGACACGAGTTCGGGCGGGTCAGCCTCGCTAAGGTCGACGCTGCTGCGAGGTGCGGCGCGGCCGCCTCGACCCGCCGCACCTCGCCGCCCCGGCGATACCTGTGGTCCGCGGGCGCAGTGATCTCGATCGTCCTCATGGCCGTGCTGGCCTGGGCCATGTCTCCAAAGGTCGAGCGGCCCGTCGTCGTCAAAGCGACCGTGCGCGAAACCGCCGCCGCCGCCGAAGTGCCGGTTGCTGAAGCATCCGCTGGACCGGAGCTGGCTGCGGGCGAAAGTCTGGAGTGGAGCGCGGATGGCGCGCCCGAGGAAACCGTGCGGCAGATCGGCACGATGGTCGTCAGGGTGACGCGGAAGGTTGACGAGGACATGATCGCACCGGTGGTGTCAGTGTCCCGGGGGACGGAGACCGTGACCCTCGTCGGCGAGGCGGTCTCCAGCGGGTTTAAGCACCGGATCTCCGCTGTGCGCAACAAAGCGGGTGCGCAGCCCGTGGTGATGCTCCAGAGTTTCAGTGGCGGTGCCCACTGCTGCAACCACATTCAGCTTGCCGGCGTTTCGGGCGGTCGGCTCAAGGTAGTGGACCTCGGCTTGTGGGACGGTGACCAGATAGCGTTGCCGGTCGACCTGTCGGGCGACGGGCTGGCGGACTTCGTCGAGCGCGACAACGCATTCCTCTACGCGTTCGCGGCCTACGCGATGAGCGCCGCGCCGCCCAAGATCCTGAACGTGACCGGGGGGCGCGTGATTGACGTCTCAAAGCATGCGGCGTTCCGCCAGCTCTACCGCAATGAGATCGCCGCGTCGGGCGAGATTTGCCGTACGGGAGCCGAGGGCATCGACCGGAACGGCGCGTGCCCGTCTTACGTCGCCTCAGCCGCGCGCTTAGGCCGGCTCAATGAGGCTTGGGCCGAGATGGTCCGGTCCTATGCGGCGGATCTGGATTGGGAACTGCCGAGCGGCTGCGTAATCCGAACGAGCGAGCAATGTCCGGAGGGATCCCGGATCGTCTACAAGAGCTATCCTGAGGCGCTGCTCGCCTTCCTCAAGGAGCACGGATACGTCGCCAACGGGTGGTCCCCTCCCGATGCAGTCGGCGTGGACGAGGTCATTCCCGAGCCGGCTAACGCCGACTGACGCCTGGCAACATC
>JAPKCG010000451.1 GCA_028823055.1 Sphingomonas bacterium | reverse complement strand
CGTCGCGGCGGGCTATGACCTCCCCTTTCTTGCCTCGACATTGGTTCACGCCTTTCTGCGACAGGCGATCGCGGAAGGATTTTTCCATGCCGACCTGCACCAGGGCAATTTGTTTGCGTTGCCCGGCAGCAACGGCCAGGGGCGGATCGCCGCGATCGATTTCGGAATCATGGGCCGGATCGACCGCCGCGCACGGGTCTGGCTGGCGGAGATTCTCTACGGCCTGATCACGGGCAATTATAAACGCGTTGCCGAAATCCATTTCGAAGCGGGCTATGTGCCCGCACATCATGACGTGGCCGAATTCGCGACCGCGTTGCGCGCGGTTGGCGAGCCGATGCGCGGGCTGGCAGTCAAGGACATGTCGATCGGGATGATGCTCGACGGGCTGTTCGCGATAACGCGCGATTTCGACATGGTGACGCAGCCGCATTTGCTGCTGCTGCAAAAGACGATGGTAATGGTCGAAGGGGTCGCGACGACGCTCGATCCGGACATCAACCTTTGGAACACCGCCGCGCCGTTCGTGCGCGAATGGATCAGGACCGAATTGGGGCCGGAGGCCGCAGTCGCCGATCGACTTATCCAGGATGTCCGAACACTGACACGGTTGCCCGAACTCGTCCGCCGGATCGAGGCACATTATCCCGCGCCGGGTGGCGAACCCCCTGCCCCGCCACTCGCACAGGTCGAGGTCGTCAGGCTTGGCGGCGGTTGGCGCTATATCGTTGTCGCGATCCTGTCAGCCGCAGCGGGCATCGCCGCGACGCTGATGGTGCATTAGGGTCGCGTCGATGCGCCGAAATGCCCCGATCTGGCTGGCCCGCGCCCCGATCTGGCTCGCCCGCCCGACCCGCTTTGCCGGCCTGACCGCCTCGCAAGCACGCATCGCGCTCGGAATGCTCGCCATTCTGCTGTTGGCGACGCTGCTCGCGCTCGGCACCCCCGGTCCGCCAGCGGTCAGTGGCAACGCCGCAAACCGCGCCGACGATCAGACCGATGTCGTGTTGTACGAAACGATCGTCGCCAATGTCCGGCATGGCGGATCCTATTATCCCGTCACTGCCGATGCCCTGCGCGCGGGCAATTACCCGCTGCGCCCGTTCGTCGTGTTTCGCCTGCCGACGCTTGCGATGGTCGAGGCGGCGACGCCGGACATCATCACATCGATGATGCTCTACGCGCTGGTCGCGGCGACCGCGCTGGCGTGGTTCCGGCGTCTCGCCCCCGCTTTTGCGCGCGGACCGCCGCGGCTCGTCGCGATGGCGTTGCTCGCGGGGGGGCTGATGGCATTCGTGCAAAGCGACCTTCGCTATTTCCATGAGATCTGGGCGGGCCTGTTCGTCGCGCTGTCGATCGCATTGCGCCGCCGCGATTTCTGGCTGCCCTCGGTCGCGTTCGGCCTCGCCGCTGTGCTGGTACGCGAGACCGCGGCACCCTATCTGGCCCTCATGGCATTTTTCGCATTTCTCGAAGGCAACCGGCGAGAGGGGCTAAGCTGGATCGGCGCGATCGCGGTGGTGGCGGTCGCGCTGGTCGCGCATGCGCAAGCGGTCGATCAGGTCGTCCGCACCACCGATCCGACATCGCCGGGATGGGCGGGGATGCTCGGTTTCGGCTTTTTCGTGAAGACGGTCGCTATTTCTACCGCACTCGGGATCGCCCCGCTCTGGCTTGCCGCACCGCTTATCGGTCTGTCGCTGTTCGGCTGGGCGGCGTGGTCGGACGCGCTCGGCCTGAGGATGCTCGCCCTGCTGTCGGGCTATGCCGCGATTCTTGCGACGGTGGGACGGACCGACACCTTTTACTGGGGCCTGCTCATCGCGCCCGTCAGCCTCGTCGGCCTCGCCTTCGCGGTCGATGGCATCCGCGATCTCCTCGTCGCCGCGCTCGATCAGCGCCGGATCACGGTCAGGCGGGTGGTACGATGAGCCGCATACTCCTCATCATCGGCGGCGGCATCGCAGCGTATAAATCGTGCGAACTGATCCGCCTGCTCCGCAAACGTGGACATCACGTCCGCTGTGTCCTGACCGAGGGCGGCAGCCATTTCGTCACCCCCATGACGCTCGCCGCACTGAGCGAGGACAAGGTCTATACGACGTTATGGGACCTCAAGGATGAGGCCGAGATGGGGCATATCCAGCTGAGTCGGGAGGCTGACCTGATCGTCGTCGCCCCCGCGACCGCCGATCTGCTCGCGCGGATGGCGGGCGGTCACGCCGACGATCTCGCGACGACCATCCTGCTCGCGACCGACAAGCCCGTCCTCGCCGCACCCGCGATGAACGTCCGCATGTGGACCCACGCCGCGACCCGGCGCAACGTCGCGCAGCTTCGCGCCGACGGCATAACCGTGATCGAGCCTGACGAGGGACCGATGGCGTGCGGGGAGTTCGGTGCCGGTCGCTTGCCCGAACCGATCGAAATCGCCGATGCGATCGATTTCGCGCTGGGGTCGCCCGACGCCGCTGCCGGCGATGACCTGTCCGGGCGCCATATTCTCGTCACCGCCGGGCCGACGCACGAGCCGATCGATCCCGTCCGTTATATCGCCAACCGCTCATCGGGGCGTCAGGGGTTTGCGATCGCCGCCGCGCTTGCCCGGCTGGGCGCACGCGTGACATTGGTCGCTGGTCCCGTGACGCTGCCGACTCCGCGCGGAGTAGACCGGGTCGATGTCGAAAGCGCGCAGGATATGGCCAATGCGGTCGCGACCGCGCTACCCGCCGATGCCGCGGTGATGGTCGCCGC
>JAPKCG010000048.1 GCA_028823055.1 Sphingomonas bacterium | reverse complement strand
TCAAATTATTCGCCGACCGCCGATGCGGAAGCGGCGGTCGGCCGCGCCGGCGTCGTCCTCAATTCGATGGTCGAAAACGGCTTCATCACATCGGGCGAAGCCGCCGCCGCCGATCCGAAGGCATTGAAACTTGCCCCCGAACCCAAGCAGAATTCGGTCCGTTATTTCACCGATTGGGCGCTGCCGCAGCTCGATACGCTGATCGACGAGACTCAGGCGCCACTGGAAGTGTGGACGACGCTGGACCTGTCGATGCAAAAGGATGCCGACGAGGCGATCCGCGCCAATGTCCCCGCCGGTGCGCAAGGGGCGCTCGTCAGCCTCGATCGCGATGGCGCGGTGCGCGCGATGGTCGGCGGCAAGGACTATGTCTCCTCTATCTATAATCGCGCGACGCAGGCGGTGCGTCAGCCGGGGTCGGCCTTCAAACTGTTCGTCTATCTCGCGGCGCTCGAAGCGGGGCATCGGCCCGAAGACAATATCGTCGATGAGGCGGTGACGATCGACGGGTGGAGCCCGCGCAACGATTCGCGCCGGTTTTCCGGTCAGGTAAGTCTGCGCACCGCATTCGCCTATTCCCTCAACACGATCGCAGCGAAGCTGGGGCAAGAGGTCGGCTTCGCCACCGTTGCCGATATGGCGCGCCGGTTCGGGATTACGACGCCGGTCAATACGCATCCCTCGATGGTACTCGGCACGTCCGACGTCCGATTGATCGACATGACCCGCGCCTTTGCCTCGGTCGCGGCGAAGGGGATCGCGGTCACGCCCTACGCAATCACCCGCGTGACGACGAACGGTCAGACGATCTATACGCACGAAGTCGATCGCAGCCATGTTCTCGTCGCCCCCTATGTCGCCGCCGAAATGACCGATTTGCTCCAGACGACGGTCAACACCGGGACTGGCCGACAAGCGCAGATCGGGCGGCCAGTCGCGGGCAAGACGGGGACGACGACATCGACGAAGGATGGCTGGTTCCTCGGTTTTTCGAGTGGGCTGACGACGGGCGTATGGATGGGCCGCGACGATGCCAAGGCGGTGCCGGGCCTGCATGGCGGCACTGCGCCCGCGCGCGCCTTTGCCGCATTCATGAAACCGGCGGTCTCCAATCGTCCGATCGAACAATTCGATACGCAGGTGACGATGCCCGACTGGGCGCTCGGCAATGCGGAAGAAGTCTATTTCGGCCAGCCCGATGACGATGCGCTCGTCGATCCCGATGGCAATCCGATCCCCGCCGATCGGATGCCGCCCGACGAGTTTCGCTCCGCGCCGCCGATGCAGCCACAGCAGCAAATACCATCCGCGGAACCGTCATCGCCGCCGCAGCAGCTCGATGATCTGATCGACCGCGTGACGGGCGGGCGCGATCGTCGCCAGCCAACGCGGGACGCTCCCCGAGAGTCAGGGCGCGATACGCCGCCGTCGGCTCGCGATCCGTTCACCCAACCGCGACAGGCCCCAACGCGCGATCCGTTTCAGGAAGCGCCACGGCCGACGCCCAATCCCTGAAGCCCGAATCCGTGAAGCGCCGCTCCATGCTGTCGTAGCCAGGTGCGTGCAGGGGTCGGGTCGCTTCCGTAAAGCGTCGCGACGAGTAAGTGGAAATCGGGACCGTGATTCATATGAACACGGTGCGCAACCTCATGCGCAACGGTGGCGCGGCGAACCCAGCCGGGTGCCAGGATGAGCCGCCAGCTATAGCGGATCGTGCCGTTCGCCGCGCAACTGCCCCACCGACCGCGCGCATCGCCGATCCCGACACGGGCGATCGTCACCCCCGCATCGCCTGCATATTCGTGCGTTTCGCGGGTCAGCACGACAAGCGCCTCACGCTTCAGCCATGCCTCGACGCGGCGCGCGACAGTGTCGATTGGGCCGGACAGCGATAATCGATCGCCATCGACCTCGACCCGTCGCCGCGTGCCCGCCTGCCAATCGATCAAAAGGTCGCGATCCGCGACGGGCAGCATCGTGCCCGGCGCGAACGGGCGGCCGGGCATCAACCGCGTGCGTTGATCATCGAGCCAGTCGCGCTTCGTTTCCGCCCAGGCCAGCGCCGCCTTCAGCGTGGCGCGCCGCGGCACCGTCAGCCGCGCGCGTCCGGTGACGGGATCGAGCGACAATTTGACTCGCCGTGCGGTCGGATGGCGGACGATGTCGATATCGAGCCCCGCCGCCTTGGTCACAATTCGCGATCGATCATGTAATGTTCGAGGTCGCCGACATCGTCTTCGCTCACCGTCCAGCCGCGCACCGAAATACCTGCCGCATGGACACTCTCACGATCGCCGGAGATCAGATAATGCCAATCACGCAGCGGTTCGCCCGCCGCGCGGAGGCGATAGGCGCACGTCGTCGGCAACCAGTCGATGTCGTAGACATTAGCCTTGGTCAGCCGGACGCATTCGGGGACATAGGCGTGGCGATGGCGATAGTCCGAACATTGCCCGCTGCGCCTGTCGAGCAGGCGGCAGGCGACGTTGGTCGCGACGAGTTCCCCTGTTTCGTCATCCTCCAGCTTGTGGATGCAGCATTTGCCGCAGCCATCGCACAATGCCTCCCACTGACCGCGGTCGAGCGTTTCGATCGGCTGTTCCCAGAATCGCGTCATCGTCGCGTCACTTCGCCCAGCGTTCGATGTCGGCCACGACCGCTTTCGGCCCCTCGTCGGTCGCCAGCAACGCCAGCGGCTTGCCGGCCGGGTCCATCAGATAGACCTGATTGCTATGCTGCATCAGATACCCACCCGACGCGGTGGGTTCGCCCTTTTGATAGAAGACCGCATAGTGCTTTGCGACCTTGTCGATCGCCGCTGCGCTGCCCGTCAGGCCGACTATGCGCGGGTCGAATGCGGTCACGAATTGTTTGAGCACCGCGGGCGTATCGCGCGCGGGATCGATCGTGACGAACACGGGAACGACGCGCTTGGCGAGGGCGGGGTTGCTCTGGTCCAGCATCCGCATCGCCGCGCCGATGACCTGCATGTCGGTCGGGCAAACATCGGGGCAAAAGGTGTAGCCGAAATACATGATCCGGTATTTGCCCGCGAAATCGCGGTCGCTAACGGTCTTGCCGTCCTGATTGGTCAGCGTGAACGGCCCGCCGATCTTCGCACCGGCGAGCGGGGCGGATTGGGACTGTTGCGGGTCCGCGCCGGGAGAACAGGCGGTCAGCATCGCGGTGACAAGCAACGACGACACCAGCGCGATGCCGCGAAAACGGGGGATGATGTTCATGGTTCGGCCAGCCTTGATCTGATAACGCCTGTCGCGCAACCTACCCGATACGTCCCCGTTTCGCCCGAGGAAACCGATGAAACGCCCCATCTTCCTGCTCGCCGCCTTGCCTGACGTTGTGCCCCACGTCTTGTCCGGCCTCCTGTTCGCCACGGGCATCGTCGCGATGACTACGCCCTCAACCGCCCAGCAGACGTCGCAGGCCTATAAATTCCTCGGTGCGGTCGAAAAGGAAGATGGGCAGGTCGTCACCGATATGCTCGATACGCCCGGCAGCAATGTCGTCAATGCCAAGCAGGTGACGAGCGGGAAGGGCGCGCTGCACATCCTGATCACGCATCCGGGGTCGATGTTTTTCCAATATCTGCTGCAGAAAGGGGCCGACCCCAATTTGCGTGATGACAAGGGTGCCACGCCGCTGACGCTTGCGACGATGGCGGGGCGTGAAGACTTAGTTCGCCTGTTGCTGACTTATAAGGCGAACCCCAATCTGGGTAATGCGGGGGGGCAGACGCCATTGATTTTGGCAGTGACGAATCGCGATATCGCCTTGTCGCGATTGCTGCTGAGCAATGGGGCGGATCCCGACCAGACCGACAATCTGGCGGGGATGTCGGCGCGGCAATACGCCAAGCGGGACGCCCGCAATCCGGCGTTGGCGCAATTGCTGGCCGATGCGCCCAAGGCCGCGCGGCGGGCGGCGGTGGCAGGGCCCCGTTTCTAGAGCGTTGCTATTCGGGTGGCCCTGATCGAACGGCCCTATTCTAATGGCAGGGCAAGCGCGTCGGGATCGATCAGGGCGGTAACCCGCCGTGCCGCGCGGCGCGCAAAGGCAAGCGTGGAGCGTTTGCGGATATGCGCGGGTAAAGGTTGCGAATGCGCCGGCCGGACGATTTCGGCATCATATCGGTCGGCGACGATCACGCCCGTGCGTTCCGGCAGGAAAGCGGGCGAATCAAACGGTGCGCAGTCGAACCCGGCGGGCACTGCCCAGAAATAGCGGTCGGCATGGCCGAGATAATCGGGCCATTTCTGATCGCCCATCAAGTCCGCGCGCGACACCTTTACCTCGACGATGACGATCGCACCGCGTGCGTCGATCGCCATGAGGTCGGCACGACGCCCGCCCTCCAGCGGGACTTCCGCCATTGCGACGAGATCGTGCCGCAACAGCATCCGCACGACGCCGCGTGTCACATCCGCAGCGCAAAGCGCGGGATCGCCATCATCGACGCACGAAGCCGGGGCAATATCTATCATTGCCCCGGTTTAGAACATTGAGTGAACGAAGAGCAAGTCCGCAGTAGGACCGTGCTCGCAATCAGCGATAAAAGGCGTGATTGCCGATCAACGCGACGCGGGTCAAACGTCCGCCGGGACGACGATCGGTCGTGTTGAAATACAGCGCCTTGCCTGCGGGGCTATCCCAGCTTGCGTCGATCGCGACCTTCGCCACCGCCATTGCGGTGCGGTAAGCCGCAACGTTACGCACGGTCGGGATTTGCCCCCCACGAACGAAGCTGAACTGGCCACGTTGTTTGACGACGCCGCACATATCCGCCGGAAAGCGGCCCGATTTGCTGCGGTTGATGATGACGTTGGCGACCGCGAGCTGGCCCGAGAGCGATTCGCCGCGTGCCTCGAAATAGATCGCACCGGCGAGGCAGCGTTGGTCCTCATCGAGATTAGCGATATCCTGCGCCGCGACCGCTTCCGCCAAGCTGTCGAAATCGTCGGTATCGACGGTCGCGGCAAGACCGTCGGCGGGATCGACAGGCACTTTTTGGACAAAGGTCAGCGCGGTATCGATGAAAGTCGGCGTGTCGGTAGCAGGAACCGAGACGGCCGCCGCACTGTTCATGGAACTGGGAATGGCGCTCCGGTCGAGGCCGTTGGCGCGCCCGGCGGTGCTGTTAACAAGCGTCCCGGCAAGAGCAAAAGTCATCGCCGCGATGGTCGCGGCGCGTTGCAGGATGGTCATTCAGAACGGTCAATATGCGGTGAGACCACGGAACCGACCACGCATGAACCCGTTTGGATTCGGATCGTCCGGGGATCGCCCCGACTGCGTCACTGATCCGGATCGCACCCGGCGGTCAGCACAACGCGTATAACAATGACCGGCGCTTTATTGTGCACTGCACACAAGTCAATCGTCGATAAGTGTTTCGGCGGCGAACCGTTCCGCATCCGCGCCGATCAGTTCGATAACCCACAAATCGGGGTCGGATCGTCGACGCCGCTGCCAATATTCCGTGATGTCACGCTCGGGCGTCGAGTCGATCAACGCAATCCCGCCATCCGGGCCAATGCCCCGTTCGAGCAATCGGTCCCCGTCGCCCGCCCCGCCGATCACCACCAGGATCGCCCCGGCCTGCGCATCGCCCTTGGCAAGTACCGCGCCGAAGCCGCCCGTATCGTTCGCCAGGCGGAGCATCGCGCTGACGAGGATGCCCGTCGGCAGCGTCACGCGCTACGATAACCGGGCAGATCGGCAAGGGGGATGCGCGATCGCATGAACGTTCCCGTTCCCCGTGCAGCTTCGTCGCCATCGGCATCGATCAACCGCGCATCGCCGACGAAAACGCGGCGCTTGCCGCTGACCCAGCGGCCCTCCGCGATCACCCGGCCCGCCCTGAGCGGTTTGGTGAAGAGCAGATTGAACGCGGTCGTCAGCAGAAACCGGTCGGTAACCAAGCTGTTCGCGGCGTAGAAGGCGGCGTCATCGAGCATCTTGAAATAGCTCGTCCCGTGGACCGCGCCCGCGGCATGGAAATGGCGTTCGTCGAGATCGAAGACGATACGCGCGATGCCCGCTTCGGGTATTTCCAGCCTTGAGGGAAACAGGTTGTTGATCGGCGCGGCAGCGTAAAGCGATTCCAATGCGCGAAAATGCGCCGCTTCGCTGACACCGGATTGCGCACGATCAGGCAGCGTCCCGCGCCTCATCCGCCGAAAACAGCGCGAACAATGCATCCCGCGATCCCGCACCGCGCAGCTTGGCGAGGAAATTGCGGTCGCGCATTTGCCGCGAGACGCGCGCGAGTGCCTTGAGGTGTACCGCCCCCGCATCGACCGGCGACACCAGGGCGAAGACGAGATCGACCGGAAGGTCGTCCACCGCGTCGAACGCCATTGGGTGCGTCAGCCGCAGAAAGATGCCCGTAATCGCGTCGATACCGGGCATCTTTGCGTGGGGAATCGCGACGCCGCCACCGAAGCCCGTCGAGCCCAATCGCTCACGGGCGGCCAGCCGGTCGGCGACATCGCGCGCATCCATTCCCCCCAATTCGCCAGCCATCGATCCAATCGTCTGAAAGAGCTGTTTCTTGCTGACCGCACCCACGTCCGTCTGGACGGCGTCGTGCCGCAACAAATCGCTGAAATCGTGCATACGCTCTACTCGTTATCCCCCGACGTGACGGGTCCGCGTTCATCGTGCGGCCCCGTCGCGTACCGACCCCAAAAACGGGGCCGGTTGGCATCATGCGTTTTGCGGTTCGACCCATCCGATCGTGCCGTCGCTGCGCCGATATACCATGTTATGCGCGCCAGTCTTCGAATTCTTGAACAGCAGCGCGCCCGTGTTGCGCAGATCGAGCATCATCACCGCATCCGACACGCTGGTTTCGGGGATGTTCGCCCGGGTTTCGGCGACGATCAGCGGGGCGTCTCCGACATCCTCTTCCTCGGGGGCGTCCTGAAACACGGTATAGCCCGCATTGTCATAGGCGTTGCTCTCCGCCACCTCGATCGCGATGTCGGCATGACGCGCCTTCAGCCGACGCATATAACGGCGCAGCTGGGTTTCGATCTTCGCCGCCGCGCCGTCGAATGCGACATGCGCATCCTGCGCGTCGTTATGTCCTTTGAGCACAACGCCCTTCATCACGTGGCTGACGATGTCGCATGTAAAGCCGTTGTCATGTGGCCCTTTGCCGAACGTGACCTCCGCCGAGATCGCGCGGGAGAAATATTTATCCGCAATTGCCTGTAGTCGCTCGCTGACATGATCCTTGAGCGCCTGGCCGGTTTCGACCTGATGGCCGGAAATGCGGATATCCATATAATTCTCCATTCTTTGGTTATTGACGGCGGTCCTGTTGGCTCCGCCGCGGTCGCGTCACGACGACGCTTCGACGTCCCATAAGGGATTATCGATACTGGTAAGAAAGGCGGCGTGCGCAGCAAGTTCCGTCGGGCTCGCACGAAATTCCCGGATCGGCCTCACCATCGCGGCGACGTGCGTCACCGATGCGGCGGATCGAGCGGCAGGTTCGGCGTCGACCGCAAGGCCGAGGCCGATCTGGCGCCCGCCCATCAGCTCGACATAAACCTGTGCAAGCAGTTGCGCGTCGAGCAGCGCGCCGTGGAGGACACGGTGCGACCGGTCGATCCCGAACCGCGAACAGAGCGCATCGAGGCTATGTTTCGCGCCGGGGTGGCGGCTGCGCGCGATCTGGAGCGTATCGACCATCCGTGACGTGCAGACGAGCGGCCGACCGCAGCGCGTCAATTCCCCGTTCAGGAAGGAAAAATCGAACCCCGCATTGTGCGCGATCAGCGGGGTATCGCCGATGAAGTCGATCAGATCCTCGACCGCGTCAGCGAAGAGCGGCTTGTCCGACAGGAAGGTCGCGGACAGCCCGTGCACATTGAACGCCTCGACCGGCATGTCGCGTTCGGGATGATAATAAGCGTGGAAAGTGCGCCCCGTCTCGACCCGATTGACAAGTTCGACGCAGCCGATTTCGACCATGCGGTCGCCGCCCTGGAAGCTGAGGCCGGTGGTTTCGGTGTCGAAGACGATTTCGCGCATGATAGTCTTTATCCGCCTGCGTTGCCGCTTAGGCAAGCGATGACGCGCATCACATGATCGCGGGTTTCATCGATCGGCACATCGGTGGGCACGACGAAATCGGCCCGCGCGCGTTTGTCGGCATCGGGGGTCTGGCGGGCAAGGATCGCATCGAGCTTTTCAGATGTCATGCCGGGGCGGGCGAGGACGCGGGCGCGCTGGACATCGGGGGCCGCCGATACGACGACGACGCGGTCGACGGATTTTTCGCCCCCGGTTTCGAACAGCAGGGGAATGTCGAAGACGATGATCGGCGCATCCATATTCGCCGCAACGAAACGCGCCCGCTCAGCACCGACGGCGGGGTGGATGATCGCTTCGAGCCGCTTCATTGCCGCGTCGTCGCCCAGCACCCTGGGTCCAAGCCCCGCGCGGTCGACGCCGTCAGGGCCGGTCGTCCCCGGAAACGCCGCCTCGATCGCCGCGACCAGTTCGCCGCCCGGCCCCTGCAGGCGATGCACTGCGGCGTCGGCGTCGAAGACAGGCACCCCCGCCGCGGCGAACATCGTGGCGACGGTCGATTTGCCCATCCCGATCGACCCGGTCAGGCCGATCGTCGTCATGACGTCAGCAGCGCGCGAAGCTCGTCATCGCGGTCGCGCGGCGGGGCGGCGTCGAAGAACAGTTCGAACGCGACCGCCGCCTGCCCGACGAGCATTTCCAACCCGTCGATCGTCGCCAGATCACGCTTGCGGGCAGCCTTGAGCAGCGGCGTTTCGAGCGGCGCGTAGACGATATCATAGACGACGGCGTCATCGGGTAATGCGCCAAGATCGAGGTCGAGCGGCGGTTGGCCGACCATGCCGAGCGTCGTCGCGTTGACGAGCAGCGCGGCGGGCGGCGCGACGGCGGGAATCGGCAGGGCGTCGCCCTTCAACCCGAATAGTGCGAGCAAGGCGGCACCCTTTAACGGGCTGCGCGCCAATATCGTCACCGGGCCGACCGCGATCCGCGACAGCGCAAACAGCACCGCGCGCGCCGCACCGCCGCTGCCAATCACAGTCACCGGTGCACCCGCGAGGTTGGTATCGCCGAGCGCCGCGTAAAAGCCCGCCGCATCGGTATTCGTCCCGATCAACGCGCCGTTATCGGCACGGACGATCGTGTTGATCGCGCCGATCGACCCGCGCACGTCGCCGCGATCCTCGATCAGGTCGAGCGCGGCGATCTTGTGCGGCACGGTGACGTTACATCCCCGCCAGACGGGATCGTCGCGCCGGTCGCGGACGAAATCGGCGAGCGCAGCGGCGGTAACATGTGTTTTTCGATAGTCGGCGTCGATACCGAGCGCATCGAGCCAGAAGCCGTGGATGATCGGCGATTTGGAGTGGGCGATCGGATCGCCGATCACCTCGGCATAGAGTTTTTCGGTCATCTGACGGTCCCGATTAAATATGGCGACATTGACGAAGTTTACACGGAATCGATAAAACTCGCCCCCGTCGATTCAGCCTGACAGATGCTGTCGCACGCGCAGAAAATCGAGCACTGCGAGCAGCGGCAGGCCGAGCACGGTAAAATGGCTGCCGTCGATCTTCGTAAAGAGTTGCACGCCCGGGCCTTCGATCCTGAAACAGCCGACACAACCCGCGATGGCGGGCCATTCGGCATCGAGATACGCCTCGATAAAGCTGTCGGACAGCGGACGGACGTGGAGCGCAGCACCACCGACATGCCGCCAGACGGCGCGTCCCCCCTCCGCAATTACGGCAGCACTCCAGAGACGCGGGCGGGTGCCGCTCATCCGTGCGAGGTGATCGGCGGCCTGTTCGCGCGATTCCGGTTTGTCTAGCCGCGTGCCGTCGGCGAGTTCGACGATGCTGTCGCTGCCGAGGACCAGCGCATCGGGGATGCGTCCCGACACCTTTACCGCCTTCAGTTCGGCGAGCGCATCAGCGAGATCGCGGGCGGACAGGTCGGCGAGCGACGCCTTTGCGGCCTCTTCATCGACGCCCGCCGTCATCGCCTCGAACGCCACGCCCGCATCGGTCAGCATCGTGCGCCGCGACGCGCTCTGGCTGGCGAGGATCAGGCGGCTCATGCGATCCGCCGTTCGCTGACCAGCGCGATGATCGCGGCGGCGGTTTCCTCGATCGAGCGGCGCGTGACATCGATGACCGGCCAGCCATTATCCGCGAACAATCGCCGCGCATATTGGAGTTCGCGCGCGACCGCGTCCTGTTCGACATAGGCGGTGTCGGGTTGCTGGTTGAGCGTCAGCAGCCGATTGCGGCGGATCTGGATCAGCCGGTCCGGACTGGTGGTCAGCCCGACGACGAGCGGGTTCACGAGCGAATAAAGCGCCTTTGGCGGTGGGCTTTCGATGACGACGGGAATGTTCGCGGTCTTGTAGCCGCGATTGGCGAGATAGATCGAGGTCGGGGTTTTCGACGATCGTGACACCCCGGCAAGGACGATGTCGGCCTCCTCCCACTCCTCCCACGCGATGCCATCGTCATGCGCGATCGTATATTGAATCGCATCGACCCGCGCGAAATAGGCGGCATCGAGGACGTGCTGGCGGCCGGGCCGGGCATTGGCTTGCTGACCAAGCAGGTCGGACAGCGCGTCGTTGACCGAATCCAGCGGCGCGACCGCCGGCAGGCCGAGCGTGTGGCAGCGTTGTTCGAGAATTCGTCGCGTCTTCGGATTGACGAGCGTGAAGACAACGAGCCCCGGATTCTGCGCGATCTCCTGAAGGATGCGTTCGAGATGCGCCTCGGTACGTACCATCGGCCAGAAATGGCGGACGGTTTCAACATCGTCATATTGCGCCAGTGCCGCCTTTGCGATGTTCTCCAACGTCTCGCCGGTCGAATCCGACAACAGATGGAGGTGATGGCGGTTCGTGGAGATGGCGGGACCGATCTGTGGATAAGTGACGCAAAAGAGCTAGCGTAACTCCGCCGCCTCGCCAACCATCGTCACGCCGGTGGATAAGCGGGCGATTATCCACAAACCCGCACACAGGACCGGGTTTCATCCACATCGGGTGGATCATGTGGATAAGTTTGCCGAATCGATGCGCTTCCGCGCCGCCTTGCCGGTCAAGCTGTTGATGGTTACGGGACAAATCGCTTCATCCCGCTATCCACGCGCCTACTACTTCAACATCCTCTTTTAAGATTCTTCTATAGAGGAAGAGGGACCCAGATCGCCGTCATGGCCAGCCACACCGTCGCGCCACCGTACAAACCGCTCCTCGCAACGCTGAAGGGCGATCGTCAATCGGTGCCCCCGTTATGGCTGATGCGTCAGGCGGGCCGTTATCTGCCCGAATATCGCGAATTGAGGGCGACAAAGGGCGGCTTCCTCGCGCTCGCCACCGATCCGGAGGCTGCTGCCGAGGTAACGCTGCAACCGATCCGGCGGTTCGGGTTCGATGGCGCGATCCTCTTCTCCGACATCCTGATGGTTCCCTGGGCGCTGGGCCAGGATCTGAGCTTCGGTGCTGGCGAAGGTCCCCGGCTCGTGCCGCCGCTGGTCGATGTGGCGCTGTCGACGCTGGAGCGCGTGCCGGGGCGGCTTGAGCCGGTCTATCAGACGGTCGCACGGGTCGCCGGTCTGTTGCCCCCCGAAACGACATTTCTGGGCTTTGCGGGCTCTCCCTGGACGGTAGCGACCTATATGGTGGCGGGGCAGGGGTCGCGCGATCAGCATGAAACGCGGCAATTTGCCTATGACGACGGGCGCGCGTTCGGTGCGATCATCGATGCGATCGTGGAGTTGACGATCGAATATCTCGTGAAACAGATCGAGGCGGGGGTCGAGGCGGTGCAGCTGTTCGACAGCTGGGCCGGGTCATTGAGCCCGGCGCAGTTCGAACGCTGGGTGATCGAACCCAATGCGCGGATCGTCGCAGGGGTTAAGGCGCGCTGTCCCGATGCCATCGTCATCGGCTTTCCGAAGGGGGCAGGCGGCAAGCTTCCCGTGTATGCCGATGCGACCGGGGTCGATGCGATCGGACTCGATGAAACGGTCGATCCGGTCTGGGCGGATAGCGTGTTGCCGGCGGGGATGCCGGTACAGGGCAATCTCGACCCGCTTGCATTGATGGCGGGTGGCGCGGCGCTCGATCAGGGTATCGACCGCGTCCTTGCGGCGTTCAGTGATCGTCCCCACGTTTTCAACCTTGGCCACGGGATCGGCCAGCATACGCCGATCGCGCATGTCGAGGCGTTGATCGCCCGTGTAAGGGCACAGGTGTAAGGGGCTGACGTCCGATGGAGTATCTCGCCTTGGCCTATTACTGGTTTCTCGCCGCGCATATCATCTTCGTAATCTTCTGGATGGCGGGGTTGTTCATGCTGCCTCGCTATCTCGTCTATCATCAGGAGGCGTTGATCGCCGGGCGCGCGGAAGAGGCGGCCTTGTGGGTCGACCGCGAGGCGAAGATCCGCAAGATCATCCTGACGCCCGCGATGATCGCCGTCTGGCTGCTCGGCATCACGCTCGCGACGCTGGGGCATCACTGGGCCGAGGGGTGGCTTCATGCGAAGCTGTTCTTCGTGCTCGCACTGACGGGCTATCATGGCTGGTCGGTCGGTTATGCCAGGAAGCTGGCCCTGGGGAAGCACAGCCTGGCCGGGCGCACGCTGCGGATGCTCAACGAGATTCCGGCGCTCGGTGCGGCGCTGATCGTTATCCTCGTCGTCATCAAGCCGTTCTGATGCGCTTGACTAAGCCCGAGGTGTCTCCTACCCCCTGACCTCGCGTAGAGCGGCGTCCTGCCGTTCCGCGTCTTCCTGTAGAGCCAACGTCGCAGCGCGATTTCCGCCGACACAAGCTTCCATTCCCCGACGTCCCGTACCCGGAAAAACCCATGCATCTCAAAGACCTGAAGAAAAAAACGCCCGCCGATCTCGTGCAGCTTGCCGAGGAACTGGGGGTCGAGGGCGCCTCGACGCTACGCAAGCAGGACCTGTTGTTCGCGATCCTGAAGGAACAGGCGGAACAGGGCGACCAGATCATGGGCCTCGGCAAGCTGCACGAGATCGGCGGGCGTTTTTTTCTTCAGGTCTTTGAGA
>JAPKCG010000450.1 GCA_028823055.1 Sphingomonas bacterium | reverse complement strand
GTCCGCCTGCGCGCGCGCTTCGTCGGTGACGGTCGCGCCCGACAGCATCCGCGCGATCTCCTCCCGCCGGTCCGCATCGTCGAGGCGGCGCACCCCCGTCCGGGTGACAGTGCCGTCATGGCTCTTGGCGATCAGCAGATGCTGCGCGCCACGCGCCGCGACCTGGGGGCTGTGCGTCACGACGAGCAGTTGCGTGCGTTCGGCGAGGCGTGCGAGCCGGTCGCCGATCGCGCTCGCCACCGCGCCGCCGACGCCGCGGTCGATCTCGTCGAAGATCATCGTCGCGGCGCCGCCTTCTTCCGCCAGCGCGACCTTGAGCGCGAGGATAAAGCGCGACAATTCGCCCCCCGAGGCGATCTTGGTCAGCGGCGCGAACGGTGCGCCGGGATTGGTCGCGATCTCGAATTCGACGCGGTCCGCCCCCGCCGCGCTCCAATTCGCCTGATCGAGCGGCACGATCGCGGTACGGAACCGCGCGGCATCGAGCTTTAGCGGCGTAAGTTCGCCCGCCACTGCGGCATCGAGCCGCCCCGCGGCGGCGCGGCGGGCCGCGCTCAATGCGTCGGCGGCGGCAATGAAGGCGGCGCGCGCGCCCGCGACGCGCTTTTCGAGCGCCGCCACCCCGCCTTCACCCGCATCGAGCCGGTCGAGCTTCGCGGACAGTTCGTTGGTCAGCGCGGGCAGCTCGTCGGGCTGAACGCGATGTTTCCGCGCCATCGCGCGCAGTTCGAACAGCCGCGCCTCGTCATCCTCCAGCGCGCGCGGATCGAACGTCAGCGCGAGCCGCGCGTCGCGCATCCGCTCCTCCGCCACCGCGCCCTCGGTCACCGCGCGGTCGATTGCGGCGAGCGCATCCGCCAGCGCCTCATGATCGGGCGCGACCCGTTCGAGGATGCGCGCGGCCTGGCGCAGCTTGGCGAGCCCGCCATCGGAGCCATCGAGAAAATCATCGATCTGCGCGAGGTCGTCCGCGATCTTTTCAGCGCGCTGCATCGACCGGCGCTGATCGGCGAGCGTTTCCTCCTCGCCCGCCGCCGCGGCGAGCGTCGTCAATTCCCCGACCGCATGTTCCAGCCATTCGCGGTCGCGCGCGGCGGTCTCGATTTCCGCCCGCGCCGTCGTCAGTGCCGCCTCCGCCTCGCGCAGCGCGGTCCAGGCGGCGGCGATCGCGACGGTGTCGATCCGCCCGAACGTATCGAGCAACGCCCGGTGGCCCGCAGCCGCGAGCAAGCCGCGATCGTCATGCTGACCATGTATCTCGACCAGCATCGGAGCCATTTCGCGCAGCAAGGCCGCGCCCGCGGGCTGATCGTTGACGAACGCGCGGCTGCCGCCATCCGCCTTGACGATGCGGCGGATGAGCAGCGGTTCGCCGGGTTCGATCTCCGCCCCGCTATCCTCGATCATCGCGGCCAGCGCGCCCGTCGGCGGGTCGAATGTCGCGGTGACGACCGCCTGCACCGCGCCATGGCGGACCAGCGAGGTCTCCCCACGCGCGCCCAGCGCCAGTCCCAGCGCGTCGAGCAGGATCGACTTGCCCGCGCCCGTTTCGCCGGTCAGCACGTCGAGCCCCGCACCGAATTCGAGGTCGAGCGCCTCGATCAGAACGACGTCACGGATGGAAAGCGCGGTCAGCATCTCGGGGCCGCTATAGCGCAGCCTATGGCGATGTTGACCCTTTTTTGTTCCGCCGACCCGCCGTCACGGCGCGAAGGGCGATCCCGATGGGCGCTTTATTGCGGAGTCGGCGCACCGCTCGGAGTGACGGTCGTCGTACCGGCGGGCGCAACCGCCTGCGTATTGGTGTTGCCTGCGGTTCCGGGCAACGAGCCGGGCGTCGACCCCGGCAGGCCGAGTGGAATCGGCATGGTGCCGGGCGGTATGACGGGCAGCGCCTGCGGCGGATGTTCCTGCATCAGCTTGTACGCCTGACCATACCAGTCGGTGCCGGGATAGTTCGCGCCGAGCACCGCCGCGGATTTCTCCGCCTCCATCGGCAGTCCGAGTTCGAGATAGGTTTCGGTCAGTCGCATCAGCGCCTCTGGCGTGTGCGTCGTCGTCTGGTAATCGTCGATTACCTTGTGAAAGCGCAGGTTGGCGGCAAGCCACTGGCCACGGCGTTCATAAAAGCGCCCGACCTCCATCTCCTTGCCTGCAAGGTGATCGTTGACGAGGTCGATCTTGAGCCGTGCATCGGCGGCATAGCGCGAATTGGGATAGCGACGGACGAGTTCGCCGAGCGAATCGAGCGCCTGACGCGAAATCTTCTGATCGCGTGTCACATCCTTGATCTGTTCGTAAAAGCTCAGCGCGATCAGATAATAGGCGTAGGGCGCATCGCGGTTGCCCGGATGGACCGACAGGAACCGTTGCGCCGACTGGATCGATTCGGTGTAGTCGCGACCGAGATAATAGCTGAATGCGCTCATCACCTGCGCGCGGCGCGCCCAGATCGAATAGGGATGCTGGCGTTCGACCTCGTCGAACAACTGCGCCGCTTCCTTGTACCGCCCCTGATCGAGTCGCTGTTTCGCCGCGCTGTACAGCGTGCCGACGTCGCGCGCGACATAGGGCAGATCGCCCTTCGTCTTCGTCCGCGCGCAACCTGCGGTGGTGACGCCCAGCACCGCGATGAGGGCGAGGGCGATCGCACGGCGTGGTGCGATTCTGGCGAGCTTGGTGGACTGGGGGGTACGCATCGCGCTCGTCTTTAGCGTAAGGCGTGGTCCGCGAACAATCCCCCGCGTCGCGCGTTGAGCGCGGCGT
>JAPKCG010000449.1 GCA_028823055.1 Sphingomonas bacterium | reverse complement strand
GATGGCGAGAGGCCACGGGTCGTCGGCGGCACGCGGCTGATCGACGGCGATAGCACCTCCTATCTGGCGCCGTCTTCGGGCGGCAGCCCCTACGGTCGCACCTTCACCTTCGACTTGGCGGTGCCGGTGCCGATTTTCTCATTCGGATTCTACACGCCTTCGCAGGGCTACCGCTCGGACGGCCAGGTCCTGCGCGAGGACGTGGTGCCTGCCTACGAGATGTTTATCTCCGAGCAGAATGTCATCGACTGGCGGGAGATCGCCGATGTGCGGGAGAATTTTCGCGCCGACGTGCGGCACCTCTTCCCACGCCAGTACGTGCGCTACGCCCGCTATATCCGCCGGCTGTCCCAGCTCGAGGCTGCGCAGATCACGGCGCTGAGCATTTCGTCACAGGAGACCTTCGCCAAGGGCCAAGCGCACAAGGGTACGATCGGCGATTTCGAGCTCTACGGCGAGGGCGTGCCGCAGCGGGTGGTCTACAAGACGCTGATCTTCGACTTGGAGCAGCCGGTTAATTTCGGGCGGCTGTTCTGGTCAGCGACGCCGCTCAGGATGGCGGACGGCGTACCGCGATCGGCGCCCGGGGCCTCGGTTGCGGTGCAGGTCGAGGCGCGCGCCGGTACCGATGCTGGGCCCGATATCTACTATGAATTTACCGATATGGGTACCCGGGTCGTCGTCGACCAGGTCCACTATTAGGAGGTGCTCAAGAACCGGAGTGGGTCGATCACCAACGCCGACGGTCTAGGCGGGACGGTGACGGTGACTTCGCGGCCCAAACCCGGGCTGTGCGCGGCATCGAGTACGACCAAGACAACTGGAACTTCTGGTCGGTACCGGCCTTCGAGTCGGGGCAGTCCACCGGGCTCAGGTCCGGGCAGTTTTTGCAGTTGAAGATCCTGCTGCACAGCACGGATTTCGACGCCTATATGCGGCTCGACTCGCTGTGGATCGAGACCTCGCCGGTATTGGCCACCCGCGTCAACGGCGAGGTTGCTCGCTTGGACGACCCAATTCCGCTGCGCGGCGTCGCCGAGGTCGAGATGGGCGAGAGGACAGACTTCGTCTGTGATTTCGCGGCGCAATTCGGAGCGGGAGGCGCCGGCTTCGACGCATTCAGGATCCGCACCGGCGGCACGCCGATGTTCAAGGGGCTGGAGATGGGCGAACCGCTGCAGGCGGTGGAGCCGGCCGAGGTGGTCGAGGGCGCGGGCGAGTTGGTAGTGCGGCTGCCGCGGCGGATATCGGCCACAAGTAACGAGCCGATCCGCGTGGTCTTCGCGGCGGAGGTATACGACTTCGCCTGGACCTTCGACAGCGAGGTCTTCGATAGTGGGGACGAAATCCTGCCGCAGCCGGTGCAGGGCGCCGACGTGGGCGAGGGCATCGCCACCAACACGCTGCGAGTCCTGGCCGCGACCGCCCGGGCCGAGAAGATCCGCGACTTGCGGCTATCGACCAGCGTGGTCACGCCGAATGGCGATGGGATTAACGACCTTCTCGATATCGAATACACCCTGTTCGGGCTGCCGGACGCGGTGGCTGCCCGGTTCGAGGTCTACGCGCTCGACGGCCGTCAGGTCGCGGCGCGGGCCGTGGGTTTGCAGCGGTCGGGGCTGCAGCGCATCGAGTGGGATGGCCGCGACGAGAGCGGTGGGCTGTTGCCACCGGGGCTCTATCTGCTGGGGCTGGAAATCGAGGGCGAGGTCGCCGCGCTCAAACAAATGGTGCCGGTGGGGGTGGCCTACTGAATATGAGAGAACCCTCGATGCTGTCGACCGCGATGATCGGACATTTAGCCAATCCATTGCCGACCGACGATCATCACGCGTAGCACCCCAATAGTCGCGTCATATTGCCTTCGTTATCGGTCTTATTTATTAGTAGATGCGAGCGCTTCTATTTTTCTTCGTCAATTTTATTGTTTTTGAAAAAGTGGGGGCCTCGAGCGATTTTTGGGTGCGCATTCTTTTGCGATAAGAAACTTCACTCTTTACCTTCGCGCAGTGTTCTTGAGGGATATACAGGATGGAAAGGGAGTATATATAATGCATTCGATGCTATCCAACACACAAAGAGTTGTCCAGGCAATTGGCGTCGGCACCTGCCTATGGCCCTGTCGAAACCTCATCAAAACCTCTCTTATCACGGGGCTCTGCGGCTGCAGACGATCCGAGCTGACCATGCGCCCCACGGCTTCATAATGGCTAAAATACAACAAGAAGCGGTTGGCGGTTTGCTGCCGGCGCGGAGCGGGAGTGTACCGAGCGCGGCGGAGGAGACCCTATTGGCAGAGCAGCTTGAGCAGTTCCAGAGCCGCTAATCAAGGCCTTCCTGCTCAGCCCGCGGCTACTCGATCTGGCGGAGCGCGTCATGGGGCCCTTCGTCCAGGGCGATGGCTTCTACGTGGTTGGCACCCCACCGGCTCAGCTGACCGGCCGGGCGACCGGGGTCGCGTCTCGGCAGGAGCTATTGGCCGAAGCCGCAGGCTGGCACCGCGATGGGTACTCCCATCACAACATGTGGCGAAACGACCCCGGCTATGCCGACGACCTAGCGGACGGGGGGCAGCCGTTCACGCCGCCACTCGCAGCGCACATGCTCTGCTACCTGCAGGACATGGACGGCCCTGGGGGGCCGTTGCTCGCAGTCCCAGGCTCGCACCGCTCCGCATTCGGCGAAAAGCCGGTCGGCGCTGGGGAAGAGGCGGTGGTGCCGGTGGACGCCAAAGCGGGCGACGTAGTGTTCTTCCACTGTGACATGCTGCACTCCGGCTCGG
>JAPKCG010000448.1 GCA_028823055.1 Sphingomonas bacterium | reverse complement strand
CGATGACGTTGCAGGCAAAGCTGCTGCGCGTGCTTCAGGAACGCGAAGTCGTGCCGATCGGCGCGACCGCCGCGCAATCGATCGACGTCCGCGTCATCGCCTGCGCCAACCGCGATCTGCAGGACGAGGTCGCCGCCGGACGCTTCCGCGCCGATCTTTACTACCGTCTCGCGGTTTTCCCGCTCACGACCAAATCGCTGAGCGAACGGCCACAGGATATTCCCGCGCTCGCTGCGACGATGATCCTGCGCCATGCCGGCAATCGCGACGTCATTCCCTGGCCGACGCAAGAGGCGGTCGATACCCTGATCGGCTATGACTGGCCCGGCAATGTCCGCGAGCTCGAAAACGTCATCCAGCGCGCGCTGCTGTTCGCGGGCAGCGACACGATCGAGGCCGCGCATATCGTCTTCGATCGCCCCGTCCGCTTCTCCTTCGCCCCCGCCGCACCGCGGATGGCGATGCCTGCGCTGCCGGTCGAACATGCCACATCCGCAACGCTCGACAATGTCGTCCAGATCAGTGAATTCAACGCGATCCGCGAAACCCTGAAGGCCTGTAACGGCAGCCGGATCGAAACCGCCAAGCGGCTCGGCATTTCCGAACGCACGCTGCGCTATCGCCTCGCCAAGGCGCGCGAGCAAGGCGAAGAACTCGCGCCTAGCCCGAGCTGGAGGGCGCAGGCATGAGCGTTTCGGGTATCGGCGGTGTCGGGGGCATTGATCGGGTGATGGCGCTTCGTGCGCAGATCCTCGAAAAGAATCAGGCGCTCGCTCGCGGCGCGGCGGCGGGGCCTGCCCCCGCATCGGCGACCGAGACGAAGCCCGCCAGCTTCTCCGACACGCTCGACAGCGCGCTCAAGAGCGTCAACGAAACGCAGGATCAGGCCGCGAAACTGTCCGACAGTTACGAGCGCGGCGAAAATGTCGACATCGCCAAGGTGATGCTCGCCCGCCAGCAGGCGTCGGTCAGTTTCGAGGCCACGCTGCAAGTCCGCAACAAATTGCTGTCCGCTTACAAGGACATCATGAGCATGCCGGTATAAAATAGATGAGCACCGCCCTCACCACCACGACGCCGCCGCTCGTTCCCGAACGGTTCGCCAACCCGCTCCAGCAGATCCGGGGTGTTATGGCGCAGCCTGCGGTCCGCCGCTCGCTGCCGATGGCGCTCATGATCGCGCTGATCGGCGCGGCCGCACTCGCCTGGATGACACTGGCGACCCCGCCGCAGAAGACGCTGTTCACCAGCCTGCCCGATTCGGACAAGGCCGCGGTGACGAGCGCACTCGATCAGGCGAATATTTCAAGCCATATCGACAGCGGCACCGGCGCGCTGACCGTCGCGGAAGAGGATTATTCGAAGGCGCGGATGCTGCTCGCAGGGCAGGGCCTGCCCAAGGCCGCACCTGGCGGCTATGCGATCCTCGACCAACTACCGATGGGCGTCAGCCGCGCGGTTGAGGGCGAACGCCTGCGTCAGGCACGCGAGACCGAACTGGCCAAATCGATCGAGGAAATCGACGCGATCGCCGAGGCCCGCGTTCATCTCGCGATGCCCGAAGCCAGCGTCTTCGTGCGCGACAATGCCGCGCCGTCGGCATCGGTGATCGTCAAGCTTCAGGGTGGCCGCTCGCTCAGCGAGGCGCAGGTCGCCTCGATCATCAATCTCGTCGCGAGTTCGGTGCCCGGCATGAAGCCCGAGGCGGTCACGATCGTCGACCAGCTCGGCGCATTACTGTCCAAAGCCGGTGGCGAGGGCGGCCCAGCAAACGACGAACGGCTCGATTTCCAGCGCCGCGTCGAAGACAAATACCGTCAACAGCTCTCGCAGCTGCTGACCCCCCTCGTGGGCGCGGGCAATTTCACGGCGGAGGTGCAGGCCGACGTCAATCTCGACGAAATGCAGGCGACGCGCGAATCCTATGACAAGGACGGCGTGCTGCGCGCCGAAACGGGCAACTGGACCGGCAATCAGGCCGCCCCGGGTGCCGCACCCGGTGGCATTCCCGGCGCGCTATCGAACACCCCGCCGCCCGCAAGCCAGTTGCAGACGCCACAAGCGGCCAATGGCGCGAGCGGCGCTCCGGCCGGCGCTCAGCCCGTCGCGGGCGGCCCGGCCCCCGATGCGATGAAGCAATCGGATCAGTTCCAGCGTGCGTATGACCTTGGCCGCGAAGTCTCGGTGACGCGCAATGCCCCCGGCAATATCAAACGGCTTTCAGTCGCGGTATTGCTGCGCGACCCCGACAAGACCCGCCGGACGCAGATGGAAATCGGCCAGATCACCGATCTCGTGAAGAGCACGGTCGGCTTCGATGCCAATCGTCAGGATCAGGTGACCGTGATCAGTCGCAAATTCGCCGCCACCGCGCTGGCGGATGCGGATGGTCCCGCCTGGTACGACAATGCCTGGCTTCCGATGGTCGCACGTAACGTCACCGCGATCCTGATCGCGCTGCTCGTGCTCTTCCTCGGCGTCCGCCCGCTCGCCAAGGCGCTGATGAAGAAACGCGACGATGCGACGCCGCAATTCGCGGCATCCGGAATCACCGGGGTCGACGAGAGCGGTCAGCCCGTCATGTCCGGCCCGGTCAGCCTCGACCAGCTCGAATCCTCGCGCGGTTATGACGAACGCATCGGTGCGGTGCGCGGCTTCACGCGCGACAACCCGACCCGCGCCGCGCTTGCCGTGCGCGACATGATCAAGGCCGATACGAAGTGAACGCCGTCACCACGATCCGCAATTTCACCGGCGTCGAACGCGCCGCTGTCCTGATGATGCTC
>JAPKCG010000447.1 GCA_028823055.1 Sphingomonas bacterium | reverse complement strand
CCGACGACGAGGATGTTGGGCACTTCCAGCACGTCGACCGCGAATTGCAGGACGCTCATCAGGTTGAGATCGTTGGGATCGACGATATTCGCGACGTTGCGATGGATGAACATCTGCCCCGGATGCGCCTGCGTCATCTGTTCGGGGCCGACACGGCTGTCCGAACAGCCGATCCACAGGAATTTGGGCTTCTGACCCACGGTCTGACGCTGGAAGAAGTCGGGATCCTCCTCGATCAACTCGGTCGACCACGCCTTGTTGGCGAGCAGAAGCTGGCGGGAATCCTTCATATATACGATACCTCGGTCTGGCGGGCGTTGATCATCGGCGCGGTCTTTTGACCGATGTCGCCGCGGACGATCACGTCGATGTCGCGATATTCCGCGCCCTTGATGAACGCATTGATGATGTCGACATTGTCGAGATCGACGTAATTGGTCGACGACAGGTCGATGAGGACGTTGGCGCCGTCGGGCACGCGGCCAAGTTCGCGCTGCAATTCATATTTGTGGATGAAATACAGGTTGCGACGCGCGCGCACGAGGCAGTCCTGCCCGTCGCAGGCGAAGGTGATCGCGCGGCGAAAATTGCGCGCGACGACGAAGATGAAGCCGACGATGAGGCCGATGACGATGCCGACGAGAAGATCGGTGAACAGGATCGCGAGCACCGTGACGACGAAGGGCACGAATTGCGTCCACCCCTTGCGATAGCGTTCGATGAACAGCGCCGGCTTGGTGAGCTTGTAGCCGACCGAAATCAGCACCGCGGCGAGCGCCGCGAGCGGAATCTGGTTGAGCGCGACCGGGATCAACGCGACCGACAGCAACAGCCACGCGGCGTGCATGATCGCCGAGCCCTTGCTCTGCGCGCCCGCATCGACGTTCGCCGACGAGCGCACGATGACCGAGGTGACGGGCAGACCGCCGATCATGCCCGACACGATGTTACCACCGCCCTGCGCCATCAATTCCCAATTCTTGTCGGTAGTGCGGCGTTGCGGGTCGATCTCATCGACCGCCTTGACGCTGAGCAGCGATTCGAGGCTGGCGACGATCGCGAGCGTCAACGCGGTGACCCACACCGCGCTGCTGCCGATCGCGGTGAAATCGGGAAGCGTGAACAATCCGACAAAGCCCGAAATGCTTTCGGCGACGGGCACCTGAACAAGGTGCGTCGGTTCGAGATACCAATTGGGCATCACGCCCGCGAACAGCAGGTTGAGGCCGACCCCGATCAGCACCGCGACGAGCGGGCCGGGCAGGAAGCGCAGCACGCCGTCCTTTGGCCGCGCACCGTCCCACCAGAACAGGAAGACGAGGCTGATGAGCGCGATGACGAGCGCACCGGGCTGGATACCCCCGGTGACACCGCGCACGATGTCGCTGAACGTGTTGCCGCCGTTCGAGAAGAATTCGAAGCTGCCCTCGAAATCGCCCCCGTCATAGCCAAGCGCGTGCGGAATTTGTTTCAGGATCAGAATCAACCCGATCGCCGACAACATACCGACAATCACCGACGAAGGCACGAATTCGCCGAGCGTTCCGCCCCGCGAGAAAGAAAAAGCGATCTGGATCACACCCGCGAGAACGACCGAGAGCAGGAACACCTGATAGCTCGGCATCGATTCGATCGCGGCCAACACGATGACCGTGAGACCCGCCGCCGGCCCGCTGACCGACAAGGGCGATTTCGACAGCGTGCCGACGACCAGTCCACCGACGATACCCGCGATCAGTCCCGAAAAGAGCGGGGCTCCCGATGCCAGCGCGATGCCCAGACACAAGGGAAGCGCGACGAGGAAGACGACGATCGACGCCGGTAGGTCGGCGCGCCAGCTTTTAAGGATGGATTGGGTCAAAAATGTCCTCACGAAACAGCAATTGGCGCACAAACGGCGCTCGAATGGTTTCAACTTAGCGCATTCTGGCCTCTTTCGGTCGGGCCAACTCGCATCCGCAACAATTTGTAACGTTGGCGGCACTCGGGATCGGCACGGCCTCCGCCTGTCCGTTTAGCCGCCCCCTCGCGCAATCGTGCTGCATCTGCTAACGGCGCGGCCATGCTAAACCTTTCCGGCATCACCGTCCGCCTTGGCGGGCGCGTCATCCTCGACGGCGCGACCGCAGCGCTGCCGCCGGGCAGCCGTGTCGGCCTGATCGGGCGCAACGGCGCCGGCAAATCGACCATGGTCCGCGTCATCGCGGGTCTCCTCGAACCCGACGACGGGTCGGCGGACATGCCCAGGGGCGCGCGGATCGGCTATATCGCGCAGGAAGCACCATCGGGGGAGATGACGCCGTTCGACACCGTGCTGGCCGCGGATGTCGAACGCGCCGCGCTGATGCACGAAAGCGAAACGACCGAGGACACCGACCGGCTGGGTGACGTCTACGAACGGCTGATCGCCATCGATGCCTACACCGCGCCCGCCCGCGCCGCGCAGATCCTCCTCGGCCTCGGCTTCGACGAGGAGATGCAGCAGCAGCCGCTCGACAGTTTCTCGGGCGGCTGGAAGATGCGCGTCGCGCTCGCGGCACTGCTGTTTTCTCAGCCCGACCTGTTGCTGCTCGACGAACCGTCGAACCATCTCGATCTCGAAGCGGTGATGTGGCTTGAGGATTTCCTCAAGGGCTACAAGGCGACGATCGTCGTCGTCAGCCACGAACGCGATTTCCTCAACAACGTCGTCGATCACATTCTGCATCTGCAGGGCGGCAAGATCACCCTCTATCCCGGCGGCTATGACGCGTTCGAGCGACAGCGTGCCGAACGCCTCGCACAGATCGAGGCGGC
>JAPKCG010000446.1 GCA_028823055.1 Sphingomonas bacterium | reverse complement strand
CCCGGATCGGAAACGGTCCGGGCGTTTGCCGTTTCCGGGGACAGCGACTGCTCCGCGCCGCCTCCACCCGCCGTCTGGTCCCGCAGTTTGCGGTCGCCGCCAAGGTCTTCGACGATGGCCGGGCAGGAAGCGGGAGCTTCCAGACTGCGCATCCTGTCCGGCCATGATCCCGCTATCACGGGCAATCTGAATATTCGGTGATCGCGTGTGACGCTTTCGTTTCACCGTCGCTTTCATGCATATTCTGCACGTCTTGAAACCCGTTTGGGCCTTCCTAAATTTTTGACCGTGAGGCGCCGCGACGCGGGCCTTACGCGGCGTCGCGCTCGATGCGGATGCCGCCATTTCGTCAACTCGCTCAGAATGAGGCTTTGATATGCGACTCGATCTTACTCCCTACCGCCGCTCGACGATCGGTTTCGATCATTTGTTCGACATGCTCGAAACCAATGTTCAGCGTCAGACGGCGGAAAACTATCCTCCTTTCAATCTCGAACGCATCGCGGACGATCGGTATCGCATCACGCTTGCAGTCGCCGGATTCACGCGCGACGATATCGACATCACCGCGCAGCAGAATCTGCTGCTCGTTGCGGGCAAGAAAGACGGCGCGAGCGATAACGCCAGCTTCCTGCACATCGGCATCGCGACGCGCAGTTTCGAACGCCGGTTCGAACTCGCCGATTTCGTGTTCGTCGACGATGCGCGGCTGAACGATGGGCTCCTCGTCATCGATCTGGTGCGCGAAGTGCCCGAAGCGATGAAGCCCAAAAAGATCGGCATCAAGACGGGCGCGCCGCTCGCCGCCGTCACCGACGGGGATGACGATGCGCAGCGCAGTGCTGCGCAGGCGGCGTAACCGCTATTTGGTTCGGCGCCTGTTGCTCCCTTTTCCAGGCGTCCGATGGGGCGTTCGGGCCGTCATCGGCCCGGACGCCTTAATCTTCGCCTGACGCGCTTGCGCTAGACCAGTCGGCTCTGCTTTACCGCCGCGGCGATGAAGCTGGCGAAAAGCGGATGCGGTTCGAACGGTTTGCTTTTCAGCTCCGGATGGAACTGGACACCGACGAACCAGGGATGGTTGGGGCGTTCGACGATTTCAGGCAACGTGCCGTCGGGGCTCATACCGCTGAAGACGAGTCCGCTTTGTTCGAGCGCGTCCTTGTATCGGGTATTGACCTCATACCGATGACGATGGCGTTCGCTGATCGCGGTATCGCCATAAATCGAAGCGACGACACTGTTCCCCGCCAGCGCCGCCGGATAAGCGCCGAGCCGCATCGTTCCGCCCAGATCACCCTGCGCTTCACGTTTTTCGAGGCCGTCCTTGCCCATCCATTCGGTAATCAGACCGACGACGGGTTCGTCGGTCGCGCCGAATTCGGTCGAGGAGGCGGCTTCGATCCCGGCGAGATCGCGCGCGCCTTCGACGCACGCCATCTGCATCCCGAAACAAATTCCGAAATAGGGGATTTCGCGTTCGCGCGCGAATTTGACCGATTTGATCTTCCCCTCCGCCCCGCGTGATCCGAACGCGCCGGGGACGAGGATCGCATCACACGGTTCGAGGTGCGCGGCGATGTCGCTATCGGATTGTTCGAACAATTCGGCATCGATCCAGCGAATATTGACCTTTACCTTGTTCGCGATACCGCCATGAACGAGCGCTTCGTTGAGCGATTTATAGGCATCCTGCAACCCGACATATTTGCCGACGACGCCAACGGTCACTTCGCCCTCTGGATTGACCAGCCGTTCGACGATTTCGGTCCAGCGCGACAGATCGGGCGACGACGATGGCGTAATACCGAACGCGCGCAGCACTTCGCTGTCGAGCCCCTCGCCATGATATTGCAGCGGCACGGCATAGATGCTCTTCGCATCGAGCGCGGGAATGACCGCAGTTTTCGGCACGTTGCAGAACAGCGCGATCTTCGCACGCTCCGATTCGGGCAACGGATGTTCGCAGCGGCACACGAGAACGTCGGGCTGGACGCCGAGCGCCGCCAATTCGCGCACCGAATGCTGCGTCGGCTTCGTCTTCAGCTCACCCGCCGCCGCGATATAGGGCACCAGCGTGACGTGGATGCTGATCGCGTTGGCCCGCCCCTCTTCGTTGCGAAGCTGACGAATCGCCTCGATGAAGGGCAGCGATTCGATGTCACCGACGGTCCCGCCGATTTCGCACAGCACGAAATCGAGATCGTCGGTTTCCGCGCGGGCAAACGCCTTGATCGCATCGGTGACGTGCGGAATCACCTGCACGGTCGCGCCGAGATAATCGCCGCGGCGTTCGCGTTCGATGATCGTTTTATAGATCCGCCCGCTGGTGACGTTGTCCGACTGCCGAGAGGCGACGCCGGTGAAACGTTCGTAATGGCCGAGATCGAGGTCGGTTTCCGCCCCGTCGTCGGTGACGTAGACCTCGCCATGCTGATACGGGCTCATCGTGCCCGGATCGACGTTCAGATAAGGATCGAACTTCCGGATCCGCACGCGATAGCCGCGCGCTTGCAGAAGTGCTGCGAGAGAGGCCGCCATGAGGCCTTTGCCGAGCGACGAGACCACGCCGCCGGTGATGAAAATATACCGCGCCATGGGAGGAACCGCCTAGCGTGTGATGGGGGCGAACGGCAAGGGCGCGCGGGGCATTCCCGCGCACATTTCCTGCCAGCGACGAAATTTACTGCTGCAGCGGGACCGACGAATCGGCGGGCGAATCGGCGGGTGCCGTGGCATTGCCCGCCGCAGCCGCAGCCGCCGCGCCCTGGAACGGCGCGGCATCGGCGGGCGCGTTGGGCA
>JAPKCG010000047.1 GCA_028823055.1 Sphingomonas bacterium | reverse complement strand
AGCGCCGATGCGGCGGCCCCGCCGTTGCGGAAATCGTGAACGAATGCGGCAACGCCGACGTTCGCCACCAGTCCGACCGAACAAACCACGCAAAACGACACCCAGCCATCGACGAGCTGTCGCAGCCCCTTCAGCCGCCGGTCGCGATAGGTCAGCATATTGTTGAGGAAGAAATTGAACGTCATCGCCGCGACCGCGCCCATGATCTGCGCGAACAGGAAATCGCTGCCCATCAGCATCGCGAGCCCGAGTATGCTCATATGCACGCCCACCCCGATCAGCCCGATCGCGGAAAACATCGCGAAACGGACGGGAATGATCCGCCCGAACATCCGGTCGTACAGCGCGATGAGATATTCCATCGCAACGACGTGATCGAGTTTCGATTCGCCCGCGCTCCGCGTCCGGAAGGTATAAGGCAGCTCGACGAAATTAAGCGGGGTCGGGCTTGCGGTCATCAGGTCGAGCAGGATCTTGAATCCGATCGCGGACAATTCGGGCGACAAACGCCGCGCGATGTCGCTGCGGATCATGAAAAATCCGCTCATCGGATCGCTGAGATCGCCCTTGAGAACCCGGCGCGACAGCCGCGTCGCCAGCGCCGATTTGGCGACCCGGTCGCGGTCCCAATCGCCCGTTCCGCCACCATCGACGAAACGCGATCCGACGACGAGGTCGAGCGCGCCGTCCGCCTGTAACCGGTCAAGCATCAGTGGCAGCAGCGTTTCGTCATGCTGAAGGTCGCCATCGATCACCGCGACACAGGGCGCGGCGGTTGCGCACATCCCCTCGATACACGCCGAGGACAATCCGCGCCGCCCGAATCGCTGAATGACGCGAACGCGCGGATCTACCCGCCCGAGTTCGCGCGCCGCCGCCGCCGTACCGTCGGGGCTGTCGTCATCGACAAAGATCGCTTCCCAACGCCGTCCGGTCAATGCCTCGTCGAGCTTCGCAACGAGCGCGGCCACATTCGCTCGCTCGTTGAACGTCGGAATGACGACCGCGAGTTCGAGCGGATCGATCACAGGGCGGCGAGCACCGCATCGCCCATTGCGGTCGTCGACAGCGTCCCGCTCAGATCGCCCGTCCGCGCGCCGCCGCGGATCGCGCCGGCGACGGCGGCGTCGATCCGGTCGGCGACCTCCGCCTGCCCCAGCGAATGACGCAGCATCAGCGCCGCCGACAGGATCGCGGCGCACGGATTGGCCTTGCCCTGACCCGCACTGTCGGGGGCCGAGCCGTGAATCGGTTCGTACATTCCCTTGCCGCTGCCATCGAGCGACGCCGATGGCAGCATCCCGATCGACCCCGCGCACATCGACGCCTGGTCCGACAGGATGTCGCCGAACAGATTGCCCGTCACGATGACATCGAACTGGCCCGGCGCGCGGACCAACTGCATCGCGGCATTGTCGACATAGAGGTGGGTCAGGTCGACATCGGGATAATCTGCCGACACCTCGATCACGACATCACGCCATAATTGCGATGTTTCCAGGACGTTCGCCTTGTCTACCGAACATAATTTGCGCCCGCGCTTCATCGCGGTGTCGAAGCCGACGCGGGCGATGCGTTCGATCTCGCGCTCGTCATAGCGCATCTCGTCATAGCCTTCGCGCAGGCCATCGTCGGTCGTGCGGCGGCCCTTGTCGCCGAAATAGACATCACCCGTCAGCTCTCGCACGATGACGAGGTCGATGGCGCGCGCGATGTCCGGCTTGAGCGCGGAGGCATCCTCCAGCCCCTCGAACAGCATGGCGGGGCGCAGATTGGCGAATAGCCCGAGTTCACGGCGTAGCCCGAGAATCGCCTGTTCGGGGCGGGACGCGCGTTCGAGCGCGTCGAATTCGGGATCGCCGACCGCGCCGAACAGGATCGCGTCAGCGCGCTTCGCCAGATCGACCGTCTCCGGCGGCAGCGGATGACCCGCAGCGCGATAGGCCGCGCCGCCAACGACGGCTACTTCATACGTCGCATCGACCCCGCACGCATCGAGGACGCGGCGGGCTTCGGCGACGACTTCGGGACCGATACCGTCCCCGGCAAGCAAAGCGATCAGGGTCATGATATTGCCCTTGCCGAGCCGCGCGCGCTCACGCAACCGCCCTTTTCAGTCGATCGACCAGCCGCGCCCGCGCGGCGAGCGGATCGGCGCGCCGATCGTTGAGAATATCGCGTTCGAGGAAATGCCCGGTGATATCGAGCCCGGCGAAGATGTCGGACCATGCCGCCTCGCCGCCGATGCGCAGAAAATCAGGCAGTGCGAACAGCTTATGTTCGTGCCCCGTCGCCGCACCGCGGCTGACAGCGCGGCCGCTTCTAGGACTGACATAGGCGAGACCGGCGTCCGATCCGGTGACGACGCACCCAGTCAGATCGAGACCGAAGCCCAGTTCGGCGAGCAGCAGCAGTTCATAGCGGACCAATGCCACGGCCCAGCCCCGCGCCGCGGGTGCCGCCTCGATCGCATCGAGCACGCCCATCAATCCGTCATGGATGTGCGGATAGGCCTGCGCCTCGGGCAACGCCACCGCAGTCAGCGCGGTCGTCCAGTCGATCGCGGCAGCGGCCAGCGGCTCGCCATGCAGCGCGGCGCGGCTGTGGATCGGTTCGATCGTCAGACCGGGCAGTTGATCGCTTGTCCGTGCGCGCCATTCGCCAAGGATGGTGTCGCCCGGTTGAAGCAATGGCCGCAGCCGCCGCGAATTACCGCCGCGAACATAGCCGGGCTGAACCCCATCGGCATGGGTCAGCGCGCGAACGATCGCGCCATGTTCACCATGGCCGCGCACGGCAAGGACGATCGCGGCGGCGGAAAGCTGCATGAGGCGAGCCTTAGCGGTTCCGCATCACCGCCGCATCCTTTTCGCGAATCTCTTGATGCGCGGATGCGTCGCCCCACGCTTCGCAAGCGCGACACCGCGATCGAACGCAGCGAGCGACATGACCGTCACCCGATTGGCGATCGTCGGACGCAGCAAGAGAAGGTCGAGGCACCGCGTGCTGCCGGTCGAAAACAGTTTTTTATGCTGCCCCTCGCCTTCGGTGAAATCGAACCAGCGAAACCGGTCGTCGAACGAATCGCGCATCGCTTCCGCCTGCAACACCGTGCCCGGCGACAGATCGTTATGGGCGGGGTCGTGCCCGACATACGTATAAAGCAATGCGTCGCGATGCGCGGTGCAACACAGATAGGCGATCGGTTCCCCGCCCAGGAACAACAGCCACGCGCGCACCCGGTCCGCCGCCGCCAGTTCGCACAGGCTGGCAAGCGATGCGCCCGCCGCCGGCAACCCCGCATCGAGCAGCTTTTCCTGATAGGTCTTAGCCGACACGCTGCGCGCAATCGGATGGAATGCGGCGAAGTCATCGGGCGTGCGATAAGCACGGATATCGAGGATGCCGCCCGATGCCTGCGCGATCTTGCGGGTCTTGCGCTTGATCGTCGAACGCGCGTTTGACGACAGGCCTTGCAACCACGCGGTATGACCCAGCGCGAAATCGGTATGAAACCTATCGTAACATTGGCGAACCGATGCGATCCTGCCGCCCGTATCGATCGCACCGAGCAGGCGTTCGGGGAGCGAGGTGATCAGATAACCGTCGCCCTCTGTCGGGGGCAGCACCGGCGACCGTCCGGCAATCACGTCGTCGATCTGACAGGGAACCCGCACGAGCGAACGGTCGACGCTCGCCAGGGTGCGTGCGCCGATCTGAAAGCGCAGCGCGACCTGTGTCACGCAGCGCGTTCCGAGACCCAGTTCGACCAGAGTTGTTCCGCCTGACGCCAACGCGTCCGCAAATTGTCCGGGGCCAGCGGCGTGTCGGTCGAATCCATCGTCAGCGTCGGACGATCCATGAAATGCGTCGTCGGCAAATCGGCGGCCCGGTCGCCCAGACGTTCGCACAGCGCTTCGAACCGGCGAACATGGACGCCGTTGGGGCTGGTTCCCGACCGGTTGGCAAGCTCGAACCCGTGGCTAACGATCGTGACCGCAGCATGATCCTGTTCAAACGCATGTTCGAGCGCCGCCATCATTTCACCGACTGACAGCGCGCAAAGCTGAAATGTCCTGAGGCTGCCCGGCGCATCCTCGATCACGGTGACCGGCACTTCGACGACGGTCTCCTCACTGGGCGCGATGCGGCGCGCGGGGAGGGAAATCCTGCTGTCGATTTCGGCATGCGCGCCATTGTGGCTGCTGTCATAACTAAAGCCGGTCGCGCCGAGCGCGGTCAACGTGTCGTCATTGGCGGCGTAATTACCGGCGCGAAAAGCGATCGGATTGGGTGCGCCCGCCGCGACGAGCAGGTCGGTTGCCCCTTCGAGCAATTCGATTTGCTCGGCGAGCGTGTATTGATGCATGTGGAACCGGCCCGTGCGGCTGCGATCCGCCTCCCTGCTTCCGGTCCAGTGCGGGTGCAGGTGAAGCTGCACCTCCTGCCCCGCGCTCAGCACGGTATCGACCATGCGTTTGACCGGATCGAGCCCGAACACCATCGCGGGCATCGGGTCGATGAAGAAGCACGCCTTCAACCCGTACCGTGCGAACGTCTGAAGCTGATAGGATAGGCCGACCCCCGCAGGTTCGAGCGAGCGGCCATAGATTTCGTCGACATCATGGCCGTCGGCATAATGCCGTTGCGCGAATTCGGTGTCGATGGTGATGAATACGGGTGTCGTCATGTCGCCCGGACTACCCGCGTCGGGTGAACAAATCGCAAATCGTCGCGCGGCTGGATCAGGGCTTGAGACCGTATCGAGCGTATTTTTCGGGCAATTGCGGGCTGGCGAGTTTGACGAGCGCGAAATCATCCGCAGCTTCGCGGGTTTTTCCCATTTGTCGATAGATGATGCCACGCAGAAAGACACTGCTCGGCTGTCCCCCGCTTTCGGCGATCGCGGCGGTGAGGTCGGCGATCGCATCGTCGTATCGCTGCATTCTGAAATAGACCAGCGCGCGGCTATCGAGCGCGTCCGCGGAATATTTCGACAGCTCGATCGCCCTCGTGCAATCCTTGAGGGCACTGTCGAGCGCCGTGTTGAGCGTCGCCTTGACCCAGCACCGCTCGTTCAGCAGCGATGGGTTACCGGGCTTGTTATCGATAGCGGCGTCGATCGTCGCCAGCGCTCCCACCACGTCACCACCATCGGCCTGCGCCGAGGTTTTGCCGATCTGGTAGCTCGTCAGCATGTCGCCGCCGAGGTCGATATGCTGCTGGGCCAGCGCGATCGCGCCTGCGGTGTCGCCATGATCCGATTGCCAGCCGATCCGCTGGAGAATGGGGCGGTCGGCAGACGGATCCAGATCGGCGGCGGCGTCGATATCGGCGAGTTGCCTGGCATCCTGACCGAGTGCCGCATGGCTCGCGGCGCGGCGGAGATATAGTTCGACCGAGGGGCGAAGCGCGATCGCCTTCGTGAAATCGTCTACCGCTCCCTGCCAGTCGAACACGCCTGCGCGATAAATGCCGCGCGACGACCAACCGGAATCTCCCTTCGGGTCCCTGGCGATCGCCTTGCCATAAACCGCCTCATATGCCGCCAGCTTCTTGCCCTTTACCGCAGCGGCGATGTCGAAATAATAGCCGGGATAGTCGGCAGGCGCGGTCGCGCGCAGCGTCCGGCCCTTCGCTTGCGCGACCGCGGTGCGAACCCTGCCGACATCACCGGGCGCTATCTCCGTACCCAATCCGTCGATCCGCTCATCGACAACGATACGGTTGCCTGCGGTCGTCACCTTTCGGAACAGCGCCGCGCCAGCGAGTTCGGCTGGCAGCGAACGGTCGCCTTCGATCGTGTAACTGGCCGCATCGGCCGGAAGATCGATCGTGACATGACGAGCAAGGCTGATGTTGCGAACGCCGAGCACCGGTATATCGCGCCACTCGGTCCGCGCGCGGTCGGGGGTGAAGTCGATCGAGCCGAGAACACCGTCGAGGTTCTGACGCAAGCGCCGGTCGTCACGTTGCCATTTGGTTTTGATGACGCCGCTGGCCTGCAACACCGCCGTCGAGGTTACGGGATCGTAGGTAAGCGAGGAGCTGTCGAGCTGTGCCTCGCCGACCGTCTGCTGGACCGCGCCCTGGATAAAATCGTCACGCTGTTCGCCGACCGCCTGACTGACGACGACATTTACCCCTTCCGCCGCTGCGCCATGCAATTCGAGGCGAACGCGGAATAATGTCGGCAGTTTCAACCCCGCGCGGTTGTCGAGATCGAGGTCGACCGTCATGCCAGGCCGCGCCGCGGCTTTTTTCGGCAATGTCACCAGCGCGGCGGGCTCCGTCAGCGGCAAAACGGTGCCGAAGCCGGGCACATCGTCGATATCGGCCAGACGCGAGCCCATGCCGGTGCCATCGAGCCAGTAATCCTTGCCCGCGATCGTCGCGCGGACGAAGATATGATTGAACGCGGTCGCCGCGGGCAGCCGCGACGATACCAGCTCGCCCAGCCCGATATTGGCGAGGACGGGGTCCGCCTCGATCCCCAGATCACGCAGGATCGCGATCAGCAGCAGCGTCTTCGCCTTGCAATCGCCATAGCGCACATCCCAGCTATGCGCCGGGGTCTGGGGTACGTAATTACCCGTATCCATGCTGATCGCGAGATAGCGGACCTTGTCCTGGACGAGTTGCAGCGCGAGCGCGGTGCGGTGGAGCGGGTCGACGTCGGCCGCCCTGATCTTCGCAACCTCCGCCGCGAGCGGGCTTCCAGGGGCGATCAATCCGTCGGTGCGGTAAAGCGGGGCCATCACCTTGACGACCGCCGCCCATGAATCGAAACTCGTCGCTTCGATCAGCGGCAGTTTCTGGAAACGGATCGGGGCATCATCGGGTATCTCGGGTTGCTTGGCGAGCGGTAGCGCGATGGTGAGGTCTCGATAGCCGTTGGCGACAACCGGGGTGGCGTCGACCCCGGCCGAATAGGCACGCCAATGGATGTCGCTCGCAACCGGCCAGATGATCCGGGTCCTTGCAAAACCCGCCCTTGCGGGTGCCGATACCAGCGGCGCAACCATCTGCACGTCGCCTTTCAGCGTCGGGTCCCTTTCCGTCGTCGACATCACGAGATGAAGCACATCGCCGACCGCCAGCCCCTCCACCGGCAGCGTCGCGGTCAGCATGCCGTCGAGCTGTTGCTGATCCATCATCTCTTCACGGCGCAGAACGGTGAACGGATTCCCGCCCTTGACGAGATCGATATGCTTCGCGCCGCGAATGATCTCCAGCTTATGGATGACAAGGTCGCCATGCGCGGGCTGCCACGGGAGCTTGAGCGTGCCGATCTGCCCAAGCATCTGCGCAGTGACGACGCGGGTCGCCGAATCGACATAGGACCATAGCTGTCCGTCTTCGAGTTTGGACTGGCTGTCGAACACGACGATGGCGGGCGCGTGGTCGTCGATCGCGGCGGCGGGATCGATCGGCGGGGCCGGTTTCACCCAGCCGGGAACGGGTTGATAGAGGACCTTGTCACTCGCGTGAACTGCCGCACCCGCAGACGCGAGCAATAACCCCAACAACCATCGTTTCATGTAAACTGCCCCCGCGTAACGACTTCACTTGTAGCGAAGTGACCGCACGGTGCAAATATAGTTTAGCGTAAATATTGCTCCCGTTCGCGTCAGCGTGCGTGATAGAAGTCATAGACTTGTTGCGCGACCGCTTTCGACACGCCAGATGCCTGTTGCAGATCCTCGAGGCTGGCGTTGCGGACCGCGCGGCCGGTGCCGAAATGCATCAACAGCGCCTTTTTACGCGCGGGACCGATGCCGGGTACTTCGTCGAGCGGGCTTGCGCCGATCGCCTTGGCGCGCTTGTCGCGATGCGCGCCGATCGCGAAACGGTGCACCTCGTCGCGCAGGCGCTGCAGATAGAAAAGCACCGGCGCGTTGACGGGGAGCTGGAAATTACGCCCGTCCATCGTGTGGAAAATCTCGCGGCCCTCGCGACCGTGATGCGGCCCCTTGGCGACGCCGACCATGCACACGTCCTCGATGCCCAATTCCTCGAGCACCGCCTTGGCCGCATTTAACTGCCCGCGCCCGCCATCGAGCAACACCAGATCGGGCCACATATCATCGTCGCGATCGGAGTCTTCCGTTTGCGCGCCCTCCTTTTGCAATCTGGCAAAGCGGCGGGTCAGCACCTCGCGCATCATCGCATAATCGTCGCCCGGCTCGGTATCCTTGTTCCTGATGTTGAACTTGCGATACTGGCCCTTGCGAAACCCCTCCGGCCCCGCGACGATCATCGCGCCGACCGCGTTCGTGCCCTGGATGTGGCTATTATCATAGACTTCGATTCGGTTGGGCGGCTCGGTGAGGTCGAACAGTTCGGCCACCTCACGCAGCAATTTCGCCTGCGTCGTACTCTCCGCCAACCGCCGTTCGAGCGCCTCGATCGCGTTGCGCTTCGCCTGATCCATCAGCCGTCGCCGGTCGCCGCGCTGCGGCACCGACAGCGCGACCCTGTAGCCCGCACGGTCGCCCAGCGCCTCGCCGAGCAACGCCGCCTCCGTCAGGTCGCGGTCGAGCAAGATCGTCCTGGGCGGCGGCACTTCCTCGTAAAACTGCGTCAGGAACGCGGCGAGCACCTCATCCTCGGGCACGTCGTTGGTGTGCTGCGGAAAGAAGCTGCGATGCCCCCAATTCTGGCCGCCGCGAATGAAGAATGCCTGGATACCGATCGTGCCGTCCTTGCACGCCAGCGCAAAGACATCGGCATCGCCGACACCCTCCGCATTGATCGCCTGCGTCCCCTGGATAAAGGTCAACGCCTTCAACCGGTCACGCAGCAGCGCGGCCAGTTCAAAGTCCATGTTTTCCGCAGCCGCCTGCATTTGTGTCGCGAGCTTCGCCTGAACGCCGGTCGATTTGCCGCCGAGGAAATTCTTCGCGTCCTCGACCAGCTCGGCATAGCCCGCCGCGTCGATCCGCCCGACACACGGGGCCGAGCAACGCTTGATCTGATAGAGCAGGCAGGGTCGGTCGCGGCCACGGAAAAACCCGTCGGTGCAGGAGCGGAGCAGGAACAATTTCTGCAATGCGTTGAGCGTGTTGTTGACCGACCCCGCGCTTGCGAACGGTCCGTAATAACTGCCCTTCGCGCGCCTTGCGCCGCGATGTTTCTGGACGCGGGGAAAATCATGATCGGCGCGCAACAGAATGAAGGGAAAGCTTTTATCGTCGCGCAACAGCACGTTGTAGGCGGGGCGATAGCGTTTGATCAGCTGCGCTTCGAGCAGCAGCGCCTCCGCCTCGTTGTTGGTCGTGACGATCGTCATCGACCGCGTCTGCGCGATCATCCGCTGCAATCGTTTCGACAGATTCTTCCACTGGACGTAATTCGCGACGCGCTGTTTCAGCGAGCGCGCCTTGCCGACGTACAGAACGTCGCCCTTGGCGTCCTGCATCCGATAGACACCCGACCGCGTCGGCAGCGTCGCGAGTACGTTGCGGATCGCCGCCACGCCGGTTTCGAGGTCAGGCGCGTCGGACCCGCGCACCGCATAGGTCGCGCGTTCTTCGTTGAAGCGATCGGAGGGGCCATAGGAGCCGGACATGGTCAGGAATCTAGGGGCTTGGCCGGCGGATCGCTAGAGCGGGGTCGCGACGACGAGGCATGCGAGGAACATCAACAGCCCCGCGAAGCGATTGCTGCGAAAGCGGCGGAGCGCGTTGGCGCCGTCGTCCGGGCGGAGCGTCAGCACCTGCCACGCTAGATGCAGCGCCACCGGGATCAGCGCCGCCAATGCCAATGGATCGCGATTGACCAGCCAGATCGCTCCCGCCCACAAGGCCAGTGCCAGCGCGTAGAATGCCGCCGTGCCGCCCCGGACATGCGCGCCCAGCCGCAAGGCCGATGACCGCACCCCGATCAGCGCATCGTCCTCGCGATCCTGCAGCGCATAGATCGTGTCATAGCCGATGACCCAGGCAATCGACCCCGCATAGAGCAGCCACATCGGTGCCGACAGTGCGCCCGCCACCTCGCTCCACCCGACCAGCGCCGCCCAGCTGAAGACAAGGCCGAGCCATGCCTGCGGCCACCAGGTAATACGCTTCATGAACGGATAGGCGGCGACGGGCGCGAGGCTCCCCATCGCGACGATCGCGGCGAGAACCCGTAATTGCAGCAGCACGAGCAGGCCGATCAGGCACAATATGACGAGCCACACCCACGCCAGCTTGATCGATACCAGCCCGCTCGGGATTGGCCGCGCCCGCGTCCGGGCAACCTGCGCATCGAGATCGCGGTCGACGATGTCGTTATAGACGCATCCCGCGCCGCGCATCGCGATGCTGCCGAGCAACAGCCACGCGATCAGCGTCCAGCGCTCGACCGCGCCGCCCGCAAGCGCCACGCCCCATGCGCCCGGCCAGAACAACAGCCACCAGCCGATCGGCCGATCGAACCGCGCCAGCAGCGCCAGCCCACGCAGCCGTGGCGGCAACGCACCGACAATGCCTTTATGCTCGCTGTCGGGGACGATCTGACCGGTCATCGCTTTCGCCTATGCAGACGGCGGTAGGCGCGCAAGCCCATGAGGCGTAGGACGGAGCGATGGGTTGCGGGGAACATAACCAGTGATCGGCCTGTCGGTCGCGGTAGGACGCTTTGTCGAGGCATTGTTCTGGGCGATCATGCGTGTCGCGGGCGCGGTGACGGTGGCCGCGATCGCGGCGGCCATTGCGCTGGTGATGATCTGGATCGTCGTGCGCAAACTGCGCGAGCCGCGCGAGCCGCGCGAGCCGCGCGGCTGACACACTTTCCCGCGCCGCCCCGAAGCTGATACCATCGACCGATGACCGCGACCCCCGCCTGGCCTCCGCAATCGACTCCGCGCCTGTTCGTCAAGGAACCGCTCGCACTCGGGCCGCGTCAGATCGATGGCCCCGCCGCGCATTATTTGTGCGGCGTCATGCGGATGAAGCCGGGCGATCCGGTCAAATTGTTCGATGACGTCACGGGTGAATGGCTCGCGATCGCGACCGATGTCGCCAGACGCCACCTGACGCTCGACGTGCGGGCGTTGCTTCGCCCCCGCGAACCCGTCCCCGATTTGTGGCTCTGCGCCGCACCGCTCAAGAAAGGCCGGATCGACTGGCTGGCGGAAAAGGCGTGCGAACTCGGGGTCGACCGGCTCGTCCCCGTCATCACCAACCGCACGGTCGTCGACCGACCCAAGCTCGACCGGCTGCGCGCGCATGTGATCGAGGCGGCGGAACAATGCGCGCGCACCGCGCTCCCGATATTGGCGGATCCGATTAAATTGCCCGCCCTGCTCCGCGAATGGCCCGCCGAGCGCGCCTTGTTCTTCGCTGACGAAACCGGTGGCGCGCCCGCGTTCGAGGCGATGCGCGCGCATCCCGGCCCCGCCGCAATCCTCATCGGACCGGAGGGCGGCTTCGACCCCACGGAACGCAATTCGATCCGCGCATTACCGCAAGCGGTCGGGATCGGCCTCGGCCCCCGCATCCTGCGCGCCGACACGGCGGCGGCGGCGGCCGTGTCGGTCTGGATGGCCGCAGCGGGGGATTGGCGCTAGCGAAGCCACGCATCGGGAGCTAGGGAGCGGGCATGACGACCAAAACGGTTTCGGACAGCAACGCGCCGATCATCGAATCGCGCGACCAGCTGATCGCCAGCTTCGCCACCGGGGAAAAGCCCGTCGACCGATGGAAGATCGGGACGGAGCATGAGAAGTTCGTCTATTCGACCGCCGACCATCATGCGCCAAGCTGGGGCGAACCCGGGGGGATCCGCGCGCTGCTGATCGAACTCGAACAGCATGGCTGGAAGCCGGTCCTTGAAGGCGGCAACCTGATCGCACTGACCGGGGCGGATGGCAGTGTTAGCCTGGAACCGGCAGGCCAGTTCGAACTGTCGGGTGCGCCGCTCGACAATCTGCACCAGACGTGCGCCGAAACCGGACGGCACCTGGAGCAGGTAAAGGCTGCGGGCGACAAGCTTGGCATCGGCTTTCTCGGCCTCGGCATGTGGCCCGACAAGGCGCGCTGCGAGCTGCCGATCATGCCCAAGGGGCGTTACGGCATCATGCTCAACCATATGCCGCGCGTCGGCAGCATGGGGCTCGACATGATGCTGCGCACCTGCACGATCCAGGTGAATCTGGATTATGCGTCCGAAGCCGATATGGCGAAGAAATTCCGGGTCGGCCTCGCGCTGCAACCGCTCGCGACCGCGCTGTTCGCCAATTCGCCGTTCACCGAGGGCAAGCCCAACGGGATGCTGTCGTATCGCAGTCATATCTGGTCGGACACCGACCCGGCACGGACGGGCATGTTGCCCTTCGTGTTCGAGGATGGGTTCGGCTACGAACGCTATGCCGACTATATGCTCGATGTGCCGATGTACTTCGTCTATCGCGCGGGCCGGTATATCGACGCGGCGGGCTTGAGTTTCCGTGATTTTCTGAACGGCGAATTGTCGGTTCTGCCGGGCGAGAAGCCGACGCTCGACGACTGGAACGATCACCTGTCGACCGCTTTTCCCGAAGTGCGGCTCAAGACCTTCCTCGAAATGCGCGGGGCGGATGGCGGACCGTGGAATCGTATCTGCGCGTTGCCCGCCTTGTGGGTCGGATTGCTTTACGATCAGGGTGCACTCGATGCGGCATGGGATCTGGTCAAGCACTGGACGATCGAAGAGCGACAGGCGCTGCGCGATGCAGTGCCCAAACTCGCCCTCGACGCGCCGATCGCGGGCGGCAGGCGACTTCGCGATATCGCGGGCGACGTGCTCGACATCGCGGGCGCCGGGCTATCGGCGCGCGCGCGGACCAACGCCGCGGGGGACAGCGAGAATGGGTTTCTCGACCCGCTGCGTGAAATCGTCCGCACGGGGAAGGTGCCGGCGCAGCGGCTGCTCGATCGCTATCACGGCGACTGGAACGGCGATGTCAGCCGGGCCTATGCCGAGGAAAGCTTCTAACGCTTCGCGCAGCCCCAGCGCTGAAAGGCGCGCGGCACCATGCCGTTGCGAGCCATCCATGCGTCATAGGTCACGTAATCGGGATCGAGCCGCAAATGCCGCTCCTCGGTCTTGGCGCGCCAGTAATAGACGCCGCTGACCGCCGCCAGGATCAGCGTCGCGCGCACCGCGTCGACCGGCGTCCCCGTCGTCAGCACCGGGACCGACGCCATCCACCAGAACATATTCTTGGCCAGATAGGCGGGATGACGCGAAAAGGCGTAGGGTCCGTGCGTCATGATGCCGCGATTGGTCAGGTTCGAAAAGCGCGGCCCGAATGCGACAGTCGCCCAGGCGTAGATGCCCGTCAGGATGACGAGCGCGGCGCCCCA
>JAPKCG010000445.1 GCA_028823055.1 Sphingomonas bacterium | reverse complement strand
CTCCGCATCGTAATATGCGCGGATGGATCGCAAGGACTGCCGCAGCGGCATCAAACAAATTCGAAAATTATCTTAATCATGAGGGATTACGTGAGTTCAACACTAGAATTGATAAAGACCGATCGACTCCTACTGCGAGCCTCCGAAGCGCCCTTAAATTCAACGAGGGAATAGCGGTCGTCGAAGATCGGGGCAGGTGAACTTCTGTACCTCTGCCCGGGTGAGTTCCAACTTTCACGCGGTTGCTCTTCCATATCTGATCGCAGCATGCGTCGCATGGCGGCTACCTCTTTGAGAGGCCATTTCGAAAGGGTTGAGCGGCCGCCTCGATGCCGGGTGGAAACTGAGGTGGCTTGGCCAATCTGCACAGCGGGCTGAGTGGATTGTCTGCCTGAAGGCGGCCAGGATGGCCGTGATCAGGAGAGACGATGACAAAGAGACCCAGGCGGAACCACAACCCGGCCTTCAAGGCGAAGGTGGCGCTCGCTGCGGTGCGCGGCGAGAAGACACTTGCCGAGCTGGCACAGCAGTTTGATGTGCATCCCAATCAGATTACGCAGTGGCGTTCCCAGCTCCTGGAAGGTGCCGCCGGTGTCTTTGGGCCGGAAGCGGCTGCGATTGCCGCGGCGCCGACGGTCGACGTGAAGACGCTGCATGCCAAGATCGGGGAGCTGACGCTGGCGAACGATTTTTTGGAAGGCGCGCTCGACAAGGTCGGACTGTTGCCGAGCGCAAGACGATGATCGACCGGTCGCACGATCTGCCGATCGCCCGGCAGGCACGTGAACTCAGGATCAGCCGGGGGAGCGTCTACTACCTGCCGCGCCCGGTTCCCCCAGCCGACCTCGCGTTGATGCGGCGGATCGACGAGCTGCATCTGGAATATCCCTTCGCCGGGAGCCGTATGCTGCGCGGCCTCCTCGCCGGGGAAGGCATCGTCGTCGGCCGCCTTCATGTCGCGACGCTGATGAAGCGACTGGCGATCGAGGCGATCTACCGCAGGCCGAACACCTCGAAACCTGCGCCAGGCCACAAGATCTATCCTTATCTCCTGCGCAAGCTGCCGGTGACGAGGCCCAATCAGGTCTGGGCGATGGACATCACCTACATCCCGATGGCCCGCGGCTTTGTCTATCTTGCCGCCGTCGTCGACTGGTTCAGCCGGCGGGTGCTGAGCTGGCGGCTGTCCATCACGATGCAAGCTGACTTCTGCATCGAGGCTGTAGAGGAGGCCATAGGCTGGTTCGGCAAGCCCGAGATCTTCAATACGGATCAAGGTTCGCAGTTCACCAGCATCGACTTCACGAAGGTCCTGATGGCCGAGGGCATCAAGATCAGCATGGACGGCAGCGGCGCCTGGCGCGACAACGTCTTCGTTGAGCGGCTCTGGAAGTCCGTAAAATACGAGGAGGTCTACCTCCGAGCCTATGAGACCGTCAGCCATGCCCGGGCATCGATCGGAAGATACCTGGAATTTTACAACGGACGACGCCCGCATTCGAGCTTGGGTCGGAAAGCACCGGACCACGCCTACTTCAACCGGCCGCTTCTCGCAGCGGCCTAAACCCGGCAGGCAATCCACTTACCAGGCCGATGAGCCTGTTCAGACAAACCGAGCCACCTCTTTCGCAAGACTTCTCGTCGCGCGTCGTGATCCTTCTCGGCCCCGCGTCCTCGTCCGAGCTTGCGTGCGACATCCTCCGGTTTCAGGTGGGTATATCGCAACAGCATCCGGGGATCCTTGTGCCCACTGATCAGGGCAACCTCGGGCAAGCTGAGATTGGCTTCGAACAGACGACTGACTGCCTCATGGCGCAGGTCGTGGAAGCGCAGGTCGGGTACGCCTGCCCGCTTCTTGATGCGCTCCCAGGTCATCCGGAATGCGTTCGGCGTCACGGCAAAGATGCGATCGCCGCTATGTGGCAGGTCACGCAGGATCGGTCTCGCGACAGGCGACAGGGGGACAAGCCGCGGCTCCCCGTTCTTGGTCTGGTGCAACCGCGCGAGGTCCCGGCGCCGATCGATATCGTCCCAGGTCAGGGAGAGGAGCTCGCCCCGACGCATGCCGGTCTCGATCGCCAGGATGATGGCCGGTTTCATGTAGGGTGGCGAGCGACGATCACATTCGCTCAGGAGAGCGTCGATCTCCTCGAACGAGACACGGCGTTGGCGGGCGCGTCCCTCCTTCGGTCTCGCGACGGTGCTGTAGGCCTTTTCCTGCACAGGCATTCCCCATTCTCGTGCAGCCAGTCGCAGGCAGTGGAGCAGGATCCCCATCTCGCGTCGGACCGTCGAAGCTGATACGCACTGCAGCCGGTCGTCACGGTAACCGGCGACAGATACTGCAGTGAGACACGCCAGATTGCATTTCGAGATCGCATGGCGGCGGATCGCCTTCATGTGCGCAATCTCGTCCTTGGCTCCACGTTTTCTTGCCGTCTCCGTTTGCTCATAGCGATCGAGCAGCTCGGCGACCGTCGTGGTGATCTGACGGCGCTCGGCCGGCACCACCTCGCCACGGTCGATGTCGCGTTCGAACGCCCGCGCGAACTTCTGCGCGTCGCTCTTCAGATCGAAGGTCTTGGAGATGGGAGGGAAACCCTCCCGGCGAACCTGCACTAGCCAGCGCTCACCGCGCTTTCGTATCGAAGCCATTGGCCATCCGTCCCTGTGACACCAGTGTGACGAGACGAGATTTCCAAGGGTGCAAGGATGGCTGCCTAACGCCAATCATGCTGTATAATCAGCAACTTGGCGTGGTGCACCCGACAGGATTCGAACCTGTGACCTCTGCCTTCGGAGGGCAGCGCTC
>JAPKCG010000444.1 GCA_028823055.1 Sphingomonas bacterium | reverse complement strand
GGCCGTCCCACGGCTCCATGACGCTGGCGAGATATTGGTACATCGCCGAATGCGCCTCGGGGATGTCGCCCTGCTTCTGCCACGCCTCGGGCACGAGCATCAATTTTGCGGTCGGCGCATCGCGGCCCGAGCGGCAAATCGTTTCGAACACCGCATCGAGCGCGGCGGTATCCGACGCGCCCGCCGGGATCACCGGCTTGATGTCCTCCGAATTGTCGCCGAATGCGAGTGACGCCATCCGGATTTCGTGGCTGAGCATCCAGTTCTTGTTGCCGCGAATCGTGTTGATTTCGCCATTATGCGCGAGGCAGCGAAACGGCTGGGCCAGCCACCATTGCGGAAAGGTGTTGGTCGAATAACGCTGGTGAAAGATCGCGACCCGCGATTCGAAACGCTGGTCCTGAAGATCGGGGTAGAAGACCGACAGGCTTTCGGCGAGGAACAGCCCTTTGTAGATGATCGATCGGCAGCTGAGCGAACAGATGTAGAAACCCTGGATCTGTGCCGCGATCACGCGCTTCTCGATCCGGCGGCGGACGAGATAGAGGTTCTTTTCGAATTCCTCGATGCTTGCGGCGTCGGGCATCGGGCCGGCGATCATGATCTGTTCGATCTCGGGCCGGGTCGCCTGCGCCTTCATGCCGATCACCGACACGTCGGCGGGCACCTGACGCCAGCCATAGATGGTATAGCCCGCCTCGATGATCGCGCTTTCGACGATGGTGCGGCACATTTCCTGCGCATTGAGATCGGTGCGCGGCAGGAATATCATGCCGACCGCCAGCCGGTTCGGCGACACCTTGTGCCCCGAGGCCAGGATCGCATCGTCGAAGAAGCGATGCGGCAGATCGACATGGATACCCGCGCCATCGCCCGTCTTGCCATCGGCATCGACTGCGCCGCGATGCCAGACCGCCTTCAGCGCATCGATCGCGGACTGGACGACCCGGCGCGACGCCTTGCCATCGGTCGCCGCGACGAGACCGACGCCACACGCATCGGATTCCATATCGGGGCGGTACATGCCTTCGGCGGCGAGGCGGTCGCGTTGGTCGATCATGTCAGGCTTTCGGATGGGTGTTGAGTGCGAGTATTTCACTGGCGGCGCGTTCCATGGCGCGTCTTCCCGCCTGTTCGCCTGCGTTTCTTCCAAGCGCTTGGCCGCGCAGCGCCATCTTCACTTGTAGTTCGGGCATCAAGCGAAGCGCCTTGGCTCCCGGTCCGGAACGATAGAAGGCGACGATCGCGTCGAGCTCGCCCTTTGTAAAGGCGGCGGCATATTCCTCCGCGACAGCGTCCTTCATCGCGGGATATTGTGCGTGCATCGACGCCATGAATTCCTGTGCGAGGATCGACTCGAGCTTGGTTTCGCCATCCGGCTTGGCCCGGATCGCCGCAAGCACCGGTTGCGTCGTCGTATCGCCGGAAAGCGCGCCTACGATGCTTTTGGCGAACACCGGCGCAAGCTGCACGTACATGCGATCGAGTGTGCCATCGAGGTTCATCAGTCCGATCAGCACCTTGGCCGACGCCAGCCGATCCGCATCGACCGCTCCCGTTGCAGCAACCGAAATGTCCTTGGTCTGGGCATCTGCGGCTCCAGCGAAGCAGAGCCCCGCCAACGCGGCGGACACCGCGACACGCACCATCCGCTTCACGCCGCCGCCCTTTCGCTCGCCGCCTTGGTCTTGAGCCATTTGTGCATCGTCGTCGCGACGTCGCGACCATCACGGATCGCCCAGACCACCAGCGATGCGCCGCGAACGATGTCGCCCGCCGCGAAAACGCCGTCGAGGCTGGTCATCAGCGTCTTGCCGTCGACCAGCACCGTCCCCCAGCGGCTGACGCCCAGTTCGGGCGCGCCCCACAGCGTCGGCAGATCCTCGGCATCGAACCCCAGCGCCTTGATGACCAGGTCCGCCTGAAGCGTGAAATCGCCCGCAGGATCGGGTTCGGGCGCGCGCCGACCGCTGGCGTCTGGCTGGCCCAGCCGCATCCGGCGCGCGCGGACGATACCGTCGCCCTCGAACGCGGCGGGGGCGGAGAGCCAGATGAATTCGACGCCCTCCTCCTCGGCATTGCCGACTTCGCGCTGGCTGCCGGGCATGTTTGCGCGGTCGCGGCGATAGAGGCATTTCACCGACGCCGCGCCCTGGCGGATCGCGGTGCGGACGCAATCCATGGCCGTGTCGCCACCGCCGATCACGACGACGTTGCGCCCCTTCGCATCGAGGCTGCCATCGTCGAACGCGGGCACGGCATCGCCAAACCCCTTGCGGTTCGACGCGGTGAGATAATCGAGCGCGGCGGTCGTCCGGCCCGGTTCGCTGCCCGGAATATCGAGCGCGCGGGCGCGATAGACCCCGGTCGCGATCAACACCGCGTCATGACGCTGACGCAGCTCGTCGAGCGTCGCATCCTCACCGACCGCGAAGCCTTCGTGGAAGACGATGCCGCCTGCCTTGAGCCGTTCGACGCGGCGCATCACGACGGGCTTTTCAAGCTTGAACCCGGGAATGCCATAGGTCAGCAAGCCACCCGCCCGGTCATGCCGGTCATAGACATGGACGTCATAGCCGTTGACGCGCAGATATTCCGCCGCGCTCAACCCCGCCGGCCCCGCGCCGATTACCGCGACCGATTGCCCACGCGACTTGCCGGGCACGAGCGGTTCGACCCAGCCTTCCTCCCACGCGGTATCGGTGATGAATTTCTCGACCGACCCGATCGTGACCGCGCCATGGCCCGAAAATTCGATGACGCAATTGCCCTCGCACAACCGGTCCTGCGGGCAGATACGCCCGCAGATTTCGGG
>JAPKCG010000443.1 GCA_028823055.1 Sphingomonas bacterium | reverse complement strand
GTGAAGCGACAGAAAAATGATGCCGCTGACGCTGAAGCGATCGTAATTGCGGCTCAACGACCAGAGATGCGGTTTGTTGATCCAAAGTCGGAAGAGCAGCAAAGCAGGGCGATTCTATTTCGCGGAAGAGAACGGCTGGTTCATCAACGCACGGAACTGGTCAATGCCGTAAGGGCGGCGCTCTATGAATATGGTCATGTTGTCCCCCAAGGCATAAATCAGCTCTGCAGGATTGCGGACATTCTTGATGAGCTTAACAGCGATTTGCCCGTTTTGATGCGGGAGGAATGCCGAGATCTATTGGCACAGATCGCTGAGAAAACTGAGCGTATCAATATACGGACAAAGAAGATCAAAGCGCTGGCGGCTGAAACTGACGCGGCCAAGCGGCTACAGACGATTCCGGGAGTTGGCCCTTTAACAGCCTTAGCGGTCGAGGCCTTCGCCCCATCAATGGAGAGCTTCCGATGCGGGCGGGACTTCGCGGCCTGGCTCGGTCTTGTCCCGCGACAATTCTCCTCGGGCGGAAAGGAGCGCCTTGGACGTATTTCGAAAGCGGGTCAGGCCGATATCCGCAGACTGCTTATCATAGGTGCAATGTCCCGTCTGAATTGGATGGGTCGAAGATCGATTCCAGAAAATTCCTGGCTCGCAGATATGCTTGCCAGGAAACCGAGAATGCTTGTGGCAATTGCCCTCGCCAACAAGATGGCCAGAACGATTTGGGCCCTGATAAAAAATGGTAATGAATACAGAATTCCGGCGCAGGCAGCAGTTGCATGATCGGCATGCCAACAAGCTTACCTAACGTCGGATGATGGGGGTGTGAGAAGGCGACGACCCGAATGGGCGAAATGAGCGAACAGATCTGGTTCGGGAAAACCAGTTACGAGGCGTGAGCATCCCAGCTCGAAAACGAGATTTGGACTCGAACCGCAGATCACCATACCGGCCAGCGGCTTCTGAAACGCCGCAACCAAAGGCCTGACAGAAGACCGCACTCGATCACTCGCTCTTCGGATCAGAAACTTCTTGCATCACGGGCGGCAACCACAGAAGCCTCGTATGAGCGGTCGCGGGGATGGCGGAGCGCTTGTACAGGTGGAGCGGCGTCGGAACTGGAGCGACGAGGAGAAGCTGGCGATCCTGAAGGAGACGACGGTGCCGGGCGTTGTCATATCGGCCGTAGCGCGGCGGCATGGGATAGGCACGGGTCAGCTCTACACCTGGCGCAAGCAACTGCTCCGGGGAGCGATGGCAGGCTTCGTACCTGTCGAACTGGCAGCATCATCGCCGTCGGCCAAAGCCCGAGAAGCTGGACGGATCGAGGTTCGCGGACGGTGCGGCCTGACGGTGTCGGTGGATGGCGAAGTTGATCGGGCCGCCCTGAAACAGGTGCTCGATGTCCTGCGGGAGCTGGATCATTGAGCCTGGCGTTCCCGCCTTCGACGAAGATCTACCTGTCCCTGCCACCGTGCGACATGCGCAAGGGGTTTGACGGGCTGTCAGCGCAGGTGCGCAATATTCTTCAGCTCGATCCCTTCTCGGGGGCGGTGTTCCTGTTCCGCGGGAAAAGGGGCGACAGGCTGAAGGCCTTGGTCTGGGACGGCTCAGGGCTATGCCTGTATGCGAAGCGTCTTGAGCGCGGAAAGTTTGTTTGGCCACGTGCCCATGAGGGTGCGCTGCGGCTGTCGGCAGCCCAGCTTGCGATGTTGCTCGAAGGCCTGAACTGGAAGCAGGCGATCGTCCACGACGAGGTCATCACGCCGAGCCTCGCATAGCCAAAAAGATCAGGAAAACCGCCATTTTATGTAGGATTTACCGTGGGCTTCGGCTATTATCGGCGGCATGCGGTTCGCCTTTGATCGCCTTCCCACAGACCCGGTTCTCCTGCAGAAAATGCTGCTGGAGATGGCCGATGTCATGGAGCAGGAACGGGCCGAACTGACGGCGGCGCAAGCCACGGTCAAAGCCCAGACCTTGCGGATCGAAAAGCTCGAGCATCGTGTCGCGCGGCTGCTGCGCGTCCAGTTCGGCCGCAGCTCCGAGAAAATGGATATCGCCCAGTTGCGGCTGATGTTCGAGGAGGTCGAGGCACCGGAACCCGCCAACGATGAGGTGCCGGCGCCGCCTGTGGCGAAATCGGCTCGCAAACCCGGCGGCCGCGTTCCGCTTCCTGCGCACTTCCCGCGTCAGACAATCGATCATCAGCCCAGCCCGTGCAGTGGCGGTTGTAACGGACCCTCAGTCCAGATCGACGAGGCCGTCACTGAGGTTCTCGATTATGTCCCGGCGCGCTTCCGCGTCATCCGCCATGTCCGGCCCAGGCTGGTGTGCCGGTCCTGCGAGCAAATCCGCCAGGCGCCCGCTGTCGATCTGCCCCTGCCCAAGGTGATGGCGAGCAGCGCCTTGCTGGCTCACCTTATCGTCAATCGCTTTGTCGATCATCAGCCCTGGCACCGGCAGTCGGTGATCTTCCGACGGGTGGGGCTTCATATCGATCGGGATGTGATGAGCCGTTGGGCACGGAAACTGGCATGGCTGCTCGCGCCACTGGGCGAGCGACTGTTCGCCTATATCCGGGAAGCCGCCAAGATCCACGGTGACGACACGCCGGTCACCTTGCTGGGCAATGGCGACGGCAGTCGGACCGGGCACTTCTGGGTATATCTGCGTGATGACCGCTCAAGCGGCGACATGAGCCCGCCTGCCGTGGCCTTCCGCTTCAGCGCCGATCGTGGCGGAGCGCATCCGGCAGAACATCTCGCCGACTATCGGGGGTATCTACAGGCAGACGGCTTTGCCGGGTACAACGC
>JAPKCG010000046.1 GCA_028823055.1 Sphingomonas bacterium | reverse complement strand
ATCGAGAACCCGTTGCCCGACGGCGCGATGACGATCGCGGCGACCCAATCCTTGTAATCGAGCGCGATGTTGGTGTTGAGCAGCGCCTGCTGCCACTTCACCTCACCATCGTCACCTGCCTCGATCGCGACATTCTTGATCGCGCCGTTCCACCCGCGCCCCGCATCGAGGCGGACGAGACCATCGCGCAGCGCCTGCGTCGCGAAACCCTGCAACCGGGTGTCGAGCGAACTCCTGACCCACAGCCCGCCTTCATAGACGCTGTACGGCCCGTCGCGCGCGGTTTCGCCGAAACGGTCGATAAGCTCGCGGCGCACCTCTTCGACGAAATAGCCGCCGACCGATTCGAATTTTGGTGTCCGCCGCAGCACCGCGCCGATCGGCTCGGCATCCGCCGCGGCAAATTGCGCGCGATCGATATAGCCGTTCTGAAGCATCTCGGTCAGCACATAGTGCCGCCGGTCCTTCGCGCGCTCGGCATGGCGGAACGGATCGTAATTCGACGGCCCCTTGGGCAGAATCGCCAAATACGCATATTGCGCCAGATCGAGTTCGGGCAATTCCTTGTCGAAATAGGCGTGCGCCGCCGCCTCGACCCCGAACGCATTACGGCCCAGCGCGATCTGGTTGAGATACAGTTCGAGGATCTGCTGCTTGGTCAGCGTATTCTCGATTTTATAGGCAAGGATCGCCTCACGCAGCTTGCGGGTATAGCTAGCCTCATTCCCGACGAGCAGGTTCTTGACGACCTGCTGCGTGATCGTCGATGTTCCGCGCGGGGTCTTGCCGGTCGTAACGCCCTGATAAGCTGCGCGCGCGAGCCCGGCATAATCGAGCCCGTGATGGCTGAAGAAATTCTTGTCCTCCGCCGACAGGAACGCCTGCACCATCAGCGGCGGATATTCGGCATAGCTCAATTCGACCCGGCGTTCGCGCGCGTAGGACCGGATCGGCACACCATCGGCACCGCGGACATTTGTCGGCAATGGCGGTTCATAGGTTTTGAGCGCATCGACCGATGGCAGGCCCCGGATCACCGTCAGCCACAGCACGAACACGGCCAACAGACCAAGCCCGATCAGACCGACCAGCGCCTTGACCCACCAGCGTCCCCAGGCGCGCCGCGCGAAACCGCGCGCACCCTCGACAGTGCGGGTCAGCTTCACGCGGGTGGTGGGGGAAGGATCGGACGCCATAAACTTGGCCGTCCGTTTAGCAGGTTCGCCGTCGCTTGCCAGTCACTGTTGCCGCAAAAGCATTTCAGCGTGAGGCGAAGCGCCGTGCGAAGTGCAGCTCGACCGCCCGCGTCACGCTCTCGGCGATCTTGTCGCGCCCCTGTGCGCTGTCGAGAAATGCCGAATCGGCGGCGTTGGAAATATATCCTGTTTCGAACAGGATCGATGGCGTGTCCGGCGCTTTCAGCACCATCAGCGACGCCATCCGGTGAAAGACCGATTTGGTCGGGATCAGCGGCTTCGCTTCACGACCCAGCAACCGCGCGAAACCCGCGCTGGCATTCATCGTCTCGCGCTGTGTCAGGTCGATCAGGATCGACGACACGTCGGGGTTCGCTTCGTCCAGGTTGACGCCATTGATGACGTCGACCTTGTTTTCCCGCGCTGCCAGTCGCGCGGCTTCCTTGTCGGACGATACCTCTGACAAGGTGTAGGCCGTCGATCCGGTCGCGTCCGGGGACGCCGCGCTGTCGCAGTGGATCGAGATGAACAGGTCAGCGTGCAACCGGCGCGCAACGCTGTAGCGTTCGCGCAGCACCAGATATTTGTCGTCATCGCGGGTCAGCGCGACGCGCACGCGCCCACTTGCCAGCAACTGGTCGCGGATGGCCTTCGCGATGCGAAGCGTCACGTCCTTCTCACGCAGGCCGGTCTTCTCGTTGATCGCGCCCGGGTCGAACCCGCCATGCCCGGCATCGATCACCACCAACGGCCGCGCATCGTCGCCGCTGACGGGCGGCAGCGGCAGGCCCCTGGTCGCGGGCGGCACGTCCTGGACGACCTTGTACGCTCGCGTCGTGGCGGCGGATTTGCGCGACCAGCCCGAGAAATCGAACGTGAAGAACGACATCGGCCCCGCCCGGCTCGCCAGGGCGAACTGCTTCTCGTTCGCGCGGTCGAGCATCAGCGTCAGCTGGCGGCCCTGTTGGTCGAACTGGCCGTCGCGGATCACCGCGGGACTGGTCAGATCGAACAGCAATTTGGTGCCGTCATCGCTGCGAACCTGACTGACTCCCGAAATCGGGCCGCCAGTGGTGGCGGCGCTGCCCGGCATCACGCCCGCGACATCGACGACGATCTGGCGCGTTGCGTTGACGATATAGCTGGTGGCATCGCCGACGGGGGCATCGAAGCTGATGACGATCCGGTCGTCGACCATCGCGACGCTCTGCACGGTGGTGGCGGCAAATGCGGGACCACCCGTTACCCATGCCGTGATGAAGGCAATCAACGCAAACACGCGCCGTCCTTGCCGTGCGGCAACCCTTGCGGTCCAGTAAAAAGCCATCGGCACCCCTTTTTCCAGCGATCATTTCGCCGGCGTCCGTTCGAAAATTACACGGCCGATCAATGTGATCGCCAGACCGCTGGGTAGCGGCACGGAGGACAAGAGGCGGTTGCGGGGTGCGGTTAATTTGCCGTTCGGCATTTATTTGCCGCCCGCATGCGGCAAATTCATGCCGGTTGCGATACGGGTTTGGCGATGCTACCGACATGACAGCACCAGTGCGTCGTTTGCGATTATCAGCAGCGATGCCCCGGTCCCCGGCCCTTTCTGGGTGCAGGGCACGAACCAGGTTGACGCTCGCATGATGATTTCCCCGATCGCCCTTCACACCCCGGCTACGGCTGGTGGGTGGGCGATCGTGCCGGACGGACACGGTCCCCGCGGTCCATCGCGAGCAGACGCATCTTTGTTACTGAACCGCGCGGGACCATCCCGCGCCCCCTATTATCGCGCGACCTCCGGTCCGGCTCTTGCCGCCCGGACGGGACGCGCGTGGAGACCATTACATGACCACGCGTATGCTGATCGACGCACGCCACCGGGAAGAAACCCGTGTGGCTGTCGTCCAGGGAAACCGGATTGAGGAATTCGATTTCGAAAGTGCCGAACGGAAACAGCTCAAAGGCAACATCTATCTAGCCAAGGTTACCCGGGTCGAACCGTCGCTCCAGGCGGCGTTCATCGATTACGGCGGCAATCGCCACGGCTTTCTCGCGTTCAGCGAAATTCATCCCGATTATTACCAGATCCCGAAGGAAGACCGCGACGCGCTGCTCGCCGAGGAGGCCGAACACGCCGCCGAGGAAGCCGCGTTGCGTGCCGAACAGGATGACGACGACGACGACGATGGTGTCGAGGTCGTCGAACGCGGCGAGGATGAGGGCACTTCGTCCGGTCCCGATGACGAAGACGATCTCGCCGATCTCGACGAAGACGGCGCCGAACCGCCCAAGCGGTCGCGCGGCGCGAAAGACGATCAGGCCGAGGCGCTGCGCCAGCGTCGCCTGAACCTGCGTCGTCGCTACAAGATTCAGGACGTCATTCATCGCCGTCAGGTGCTGCTCGTCCAGGTCGTCAAGGAAGAGCGCGGCAACAAGGGTGCGGCGCTGACGACCTATCTCAGCCTCGCAGGCCGCTATTGCGTGCTGATGCCCAATACGTCGCACGGCGGCGGGATCAGCCGCAAGATTTCGAACGCGGGCGATCGCAAGCGGTTGAAGACGATCATGGCGGACATGAAACTGCCCCCGTCGATGGGCTGTATCGTCCGCACTGCGGGACTCCAGCGCACGAAGGTCGAGATCAAGCGCGATTTCGATTACCTCGCCCGGCTGTGGGACGGCATCCGCGAAAACACGCTGAAATCCGCCGCGCCAGCACTCGTCTATGGCGACAGCGACCTGATCAAACGCGCGATCCGCGACATCTATAACAAGGAGATCGAGGAGGTCATCGTCGAGGGCGATGAGGGCTATCGTCAGGCCAAGGAGTTCATGAAGCTCCTGATGCCGAGCCATGCCCGCCGCGTGAAGCAATATGCCGATGCGGTGCCACTCTATCAGCGCGCGCATGTCGAGGAACAGCTCGCCGCGATGTATCATCCGGTCGTCCAGCTGAAATCGGGTGGCTATCTCGTCATCAACCCGACCGAGGCGCTCGTCTCGATCGACATCAACTCGGGTCGTTCGACGCGTGAACATTCGATCGAACAGACCGCGACGCAGACCAACCTCGAAGCCGCCAAGGAAATCGCGCGCCAGCTGCGTTTGCGCGACATGGCGGGCCTCGTCGTCATCGACTTCATCGACATGGACAATGGGTCCAACGTCCGAAAGGTCGAAAAGGCGATGAAGGAAGCGCTCAAGGACGATCGCGCGCGCATCCAGGTCGGCCGCATTTCGTCGTTCGGCCTTATGGAAATGAGCCGTCAGCGGCTGCGCACCGGCGTACTCGAAGCATCGACCCGTGCCTGCCCGCATTGCGAGGGCACCGGGCTCGTCCGCACCGCGTCGTCGGCGGGTCTGTCGGCCTTGCGCCTGATCGAGGATGAGGCCGCACGCGGTCGCGGATCGGTCCTCACGTTGCGCGCCAGCCAGGAAGCGGCCTTCTATGTCCTGAACAAGAAGCGCGCCGACATCGCGGAGATCGAGGACCGCTACGGCGTCCATGTCGACATTCTCGCCGATCGCGAGGAGGAAGGCGCACGCATGTCGGTCGACGCGAGCGGTCCTCCACCCGCGCACGCGCCGAAGTTCGAACCGCTCGCCGAAGAGGATGATGACGACGACGATCTCCCCGAGGATGTCGAGGATGAGATCGAGGACGAGGCCGAGGCGCAAGAACCCCGCCGTCAGCGCAGCCGCGACGATAGCGACAGCGATAACGACGAAGGTGGTCGCAAGCGCCGCCGGCGTCGCCGCGGTCGTGGCCGTGGTCGCCGCGAGGAAGGCGAGACGCCGGAAACCATCGAAGGCGAGGAATCGACCGACGAGGCGGCGTCTTCGGACGCGGATTCGCGTGCGGACAAGGGCGACGAGGAACGTGCCGACGATCAGCCGCAGGGCGAAGGCGGTCGCCGTCGTCGCGGACGGCGCGGACGCCGTGGCGGTCGTCGCGACCAGAATGGCGATCGCGCGCAGGAAAATGCGGGTGACGACAATGCCAGTGCCGATGCCGAACTCGATACGAGCGCACCTGATGCCCCCGTCGTCAGCGGCCCCATTGCCAGTGAAGGTGACGCCGCCCCGGTGACGACCGCGCTCGACGTCGCCGCTGCCCAGGATGGCGAAGCCGAAAAGCCCAAGACCCGTCGCCGCCCCAGCGCGCGCGGCAAGGTCAAGAAGGACGAAGCCGCACCCGCGTCGACCGATCCTGTGACTGACGATCAGTCGGTCGATGCGACGGTCGTCGCTCCGGCGGACGCCGCATCGGCAACGGGCAGCGACCCCGACGCCGAATTCGTCGGCGAACCGCCCGCCAAGCCGAAGCGCACCCGCCGCAAGGCCGCACCCAAGGCAAAGACCGGTGCTGCCGACGCGGAAACCGAGGGCAAGGCAACAGACGGCAAGGCAACCGACAGCGACGCCGATGCCCCCGCTGCAAAGGCCGACGACGAACCGGCCCCCAAGCCGCGCCGCCGGACACGCAAGCCTGCCGCCGACGCGGCCACGGCTGATTCGCCTGCGCCGACGAACGAACCTGCGGCTGAAGCAACCGTCGCCGTCGGACAGGACGGCACGCCTGATGCCGACACCGCGGTCGACACGCGCGATGGTCCCGGCGACAATGATGGCGACCAGAGCGGCGAAGAAGGCGGCGACGCCCCGCGTCGCGGCTGGTGGCAGCGCACCTTCGGTGCATGATGGTGCCCCCGTCACCCTGATAGTGGATCGATCCGATTTCATATCAGGGTGACGGGTCGTCACCGACGCTTCACCGCGTGTTCACCAGGCTGCGGGCATTGCGCACCATCTGCAACTGCCTGATAACGGATCCATGAAGCGTTTTCTCGCTGCCGCTACCGTCACCATCCTGCTCTGCGCGCAGCCCGCGGCGGCGCAATCGATCCTGCGCGATGCGGAAACCGAATCGCTGTTCCGCGACATGTCCGCGCCGATCATTACCGCCGCCGGACTGTCGCCGCGCTCGGTCGACATCGTCCTCGTCAACGACGACAGCATCAACGCCTTCGTGATCGGCGGGCAGACCGTCTATCTCAATGCCGGCCTGCTGCAGGCGGCGGAAAACGCCAACGAAGTGCAGGGCGTCATCGCGCACGAACTCGGCCACATCGCCGACGGCCATGTCGTGCTCAGCGATGCAGGGATCCGACCCGCGATGGGGATCACGATCCTCAGTCTCGTTCTCGGCATCGCCGCGATGGCGGCGGGCAGTGCGGAGGCGGGCGCCGGGATCATGGCGGCGGGTCAGCAGGCGGGACTCGGCAAGTATCTGGCCTTTTCGCGCACCACCGAATCAAGTGCCGACGCCGCCGCCGCGCGCTATCTCGACAACGCCGGGATCACCGGCAAGGGGATGATCAGCTTTTTCAAGAAGCTGCAGCAGCAGGAATATCGCTACGGCGTGCAGAATATCGATCCGTTCATGCAAACCCACCCCTTGTCGGGCGATCGCATCGCGCATCTGACCGGCGATCTGCAGCAATCGGCGGCATGGGCGAAGCCGCGCGATGCCTCGTTCGACGAACGTCTACGCCGCGTGAAGGCCAAACTCGAAGGCTATACGATGGAACCGTCGCGGACGCTTCGCGACTATCCCGACACCGACCATTCGGTCTACGCGCACTATGCCCGCGCCTATGCCTATCACAAGGGCGGCTACCCCGCGAAGGCTGACGCCGAGGCGGCGGCGCTGATCAAGGCCGATCCCACCGATCCTTATTTTCAGGAAATCCAGGGTCAGATCCTGCTCGAAGCGGGCAAGCCCGATCAGGCGCTCGAACCGTTGCGCAAGGCGACCGAGGGGTCGCGCAGCAATCCGCTGATCGCCACCACCTATGGCCACGCATTGATCGCCACTGAGGACAAGTCGAAATATGACGAGGCGATCAAGGTGCTGCGCGTCGCGGTCGGACGCGACGACGACAACCCCTTCGCCTGGTATCAATTGGGCACCGCCTATGAACTCACCGGCGATACCGCCCGCGCCGCGCTCGCGACCGCGGAACGGGCGAGCATGACGGGGGATCCACGCACCGCGCTGCAACGCGCGCAGATCGCGATGGCGGGCATCCCCAAAAACACCAGCGACTGGATCCGCGCGCAAGACATCGCGATGACCGCGCAGAACGAAATGGACGACAACCCCAAGAAATATAAGCGCCGATGACACGCTGGCTCCTTCCCGCCATCGCTGTTGCGGGTGCCGCGATCGGCGGGGCCGCGATGTTCGGCTATGACCGGTTCGCCGCGCCCGACGCCGCCAATCGCTCGCAGATCGAGGGCGTGGTCCATGACTACGTCCTGTCGCATGCCGAAATCATTCCCGAAGCGATGCGGCGGCTGCAGGACCGCGAAAACAGCTCGGTCGTCACCGCGAACCGTGCCGCGATCGTCGAACCGTTCGGCAACGCCTGGGCGGGAAATCCGCGGGGCGATGTCACCGTCGTCGAATATTTCGACTATAATTGCGGCTATTGCCGCGCCTCGCTCCCGGTGATCGACCAATTGCTCAAGGACGATCCGAAGGTCCGCATCGTTTATCGCGATTTCCCGATCCTCGCCCCCTCCAGCCGCGATGCTGCGCGCGCCAGCCTCGCCGCCGCGCAACAGGGCAAATATCGCGCCTTCCACGATGCGCTCTATGCCGAGGGGCCGGTTACCACCGCGACGATCCAGACCGCGGCAACGAACAGCGGCGTTGCCCTGTCGACCGGCGACGATCCCGCGATCGACACCGAACTGGCCAAAAATTCGGAGACGGCACAGAAACTCGGGCTGACCGGCACGCCCAGCTGGGTGATCGGCGACCGCGTCCTGTCGGGCGCGATGCCGATCGAGGAACTGAAACGCGCCATCGCGGCGGCTCGCGAGGGCTGACCCTCTTCCCATCACGCCCCCCGATACCTACCTGCGTCGCACGCGAAGGGGGCGTTCATGGCCGATCCGATTCTCACCGTTGCCGGTGTCACCAAAACCTATGCTGGCGGCACGACCGCGTTGCAGCCGACCGACCTTGCCATCGAACGCGGCGAAATCTTCGCGTTGCTCGGCCCCAATGGGGCGGGCAAGACGACGCTGATAAGCATCATCTGCGGCATCGTCACGCCATCGGCAGGAACGATCACCGTCGATGGCTATGATGCGATCCGCGACATGAAGCAGGCGCGCCGCCGGATCGGGCTGGTGCCGCAGGAACTTCATGTCGACATGTTCGAAACAGTGCTCGCTACCGTCACCTTCAGCCGCCGTCTGTTCGGGCGGTCGGGGCATAGCGACTATATCGAACAGGTGCTGCGCGACCTGTCGCTCTGGGACAAACGCGATGCGAAGATCATGGAGCTGTCGGGCGGCATGAAGCGCCGCGTCCTGATCGCCAAGGCACTTTCCCACGAACCCGACATCCTGTTTCTCGACGAACCGACCGCCGGCGTCGACGTCGCGCTGCGCCGCGACATGTGGAAACTCGTCCACAAACTTCGCGCCAACGGTACGACGATCATCCTGACGACGCATTATATCGAGGAGGCCGAGGAAATGGCCGACCGCGTCGGCGTCATCAACAAGGGCCAATTGCTGCTCGTCGAGGAAAAAACGGCGCTGATGCAGAAACTCGGCAAGCGCGAAATGGACATCACGCTCGTCGATCCGATGACGGGCGTGCCCGCCGACCTCGCCGAATGGGACGTGTCGCTGACCGACGATGGCAAGCGCCTGCGTTATGTTTTCGATGCGACCGAGGAACGCACGGGCATCCCGTCGCTGCTCCGCAAGCTCGCCGATCTCGACATCGGGTTCAAGGATCTCGAAACCTCGAAATCGAGCCTTGAGGATATTTTCGTCGATCTGGTCGCGGAAAGGGAGGCTGCGTGATGACGATACAGCGTCTGGCGGGGGAGCCGAAGAATACCCGATTTCGTGTAAAGTTCGTCAATGTCACCATGAGCGCCCCGGCATGAACACCCACGGCATCTGGGCGATCTATCGCTTCGAAATGGCGCGCGCATTGCGCACCTTGTGGCAAAGCCTCGTCACCCCCGTCCTGACCACCAGCCTCTATTTCATCGTCTTCGGCGGCGCGATCGGCAGCCGGATGCAGAATGTCGGCGGCGTCGATTATGGCAGCTTCATCGTACCCGGACTCATCATGCTCTCTCTGCTGACACAGAGCATTTCGAACGCCTCGATCGGCATCTATTTCCCCAAATTCACGGGCACGATTTACGAACTGCTTTCCGCGCCGATCACCGCGATGGAAATGGTGTTGGGTTATGTCGGCGCGGCGACGACCAAATCGGTGCTGCTCGGGCTGATCATCCTCGTCACCGCCTCGTTCTTCGTGCCATTGCGGATCGCGCACCCGGCGGCGATGATCGCGTTCCTTCTGCTGACCGCGATCGCGTTCAGCCTGTTCGGCTTCATCATCGGCATCTGGGCGAAGAATTTCGAACAGCTGAACTTCGTCCCCGCGCTGCTCATCACCCCGCTCACCTTTCTCGGCGGTGCATTTTATTCGATCGACATGCTGCCCCAGCCCTGGCGGACGGTCAGCCTGTTCAACCCCGTCGTCTATCTGATCAGCGGGTTCCGCTGGAGCTTCTTCGGCAAGGGAGACGTGTCGATCGGGCTCAGCCTCGGCGTCACCGCGGGCTTCCTAGCGCTATGCCTCGCGATCATCGCGTGGATCTTCAAAACCGGCTGGCGGATGAAGGACTGACGCTGCCGACGCCCGCGATCAGCGGGCGCAGCACCAGCCCGTTGAGGTCGAGCACCATGTGCATGACCATCGCGATCCATAATTGCCCGGTCGCAAGATAGACGATGGTCATCAGCAGCCCGACGACCCCCGTCGCGGCGACGCCAATCCAGCCCTGATAGCGATGCGCCCCCGCGAACAGCGCGACGCCGACCGCGAAGCCGATCAGGGGCTGTCCGGTGATCAGCGTGACGAGCAGGGGCACGAGCAGCCGAAAATACAGCTCCTCGCTCACCCCCGCCACGACCGACATCGCCCCGCCCCAGATCAGTTCGCCGCGATGGCGCGGGACCAGCATGCTGATATCGCCGAGCATCCACGGCCGACGCCCCCGGCGCACCCGATCGACGATGCCCCCGACGATCCCGCCCCCGACCAGGCCGAGGCAGATGATGTCGAGCGAGAATGTCCGCGCATCACCGATATAGGTCAGCACCAGTCCGCGCGCCGGATAGAAGACGGCGGGCATGGCGACCACCGCGCTGTCCCATCCGGTCAGGGCGAGCAGAAGGACGGACGTGCCGGCGAACAGCACCAGCGCCTTGATACACCACAGCGCGAACCAGCGCGCCCGCCCACCGCCATCGAGCCAGCGCGCAACCGGCGCGCGCGTCTGGAGGCTGCCGCGCAGGAAGACCCAATAGCTCGCCAATGCGGTGATCAGCGCGAGCGTAGCGACCATCATCCTGTCGACCGTCGCCCCACCCGCGCTGGCGGATCACCCCAGACGATGCTCGCCCTTGACCCAGCGGACGGTGCCCGACGACGAACGCATCACGACACTCTCGGTCGTCATGATCCCACCGCGCTTGCGCTTGACACCCGCAAGCAGCGACCCGTCGGTGACGCCGGTCGCGGCGAAGATGCAATCGCCCTTGGCCAGATCGGTCAGGTCGTACTGACGGTCGAGATCGGTGACACCCCATTTGTGCGCGCGGCCCCGCTCATCGTCGTTGCGGAACAGCAGCCGCCCCTTGAACTGACCGCCGATGCAGCGCAGCGCTGCGCAGGCAAGCACACCCTCCGGCGCGCCGCCCGATCCCATATAGACATCGACCGTCGTGTCGGGGTCCGACGTCGCGATCACGCCCGCGACGTCGCCGTCGCCGATCAGCATCACCCCGCAGCCGATCTGGCGCAGCTCCGCGATCAGCTTCTCGTGGCGCGGGCGGTCGAGGACGCACACGATGATCTCGTTGGGCTTCACGCCCTTCGCCTCGGCGACCGCGGTGATATTCTCGGTCGGTGTCTTGTCGAGGTCGATGATGTTGGCGGGATAGCCCGGCCCCACCGCGATCTTGTCCATATAGACGTCGGGCGCGTTGAGCAGGCATCCGCCCTCCGCGATCGCCAATACCGCAAGACTGTTGGGCCCCGCCTTTGCCGTGATCGTCGTCCCTTCGAGCGGATCGAGCGCGATGTCGATCGCGGGACCTTTGCCCGTGCCCACCTTCTCCCCGATATACAGCATCGGCGCCTCGTCGCGCTCGCCCTCGCCGATGACGACGGTGCCGTCCATGTCGAGCGCATTCAGCGCCTCGCGCATCGCCTCGACCGCCGCCGCGTCCGCCGCCTTCTCATCACCGCGCCCCACCAGGGTCGATGCCGCAATCGCCGCCGCCTCGGTAACGCGGACCATTTCGAGAACGAGGACGCGGTCGAGCACCTTGCTGGGTTGCGGGGTGTCCGAGGGGCTGGCGATCGTCAATGTCATTCTCCCTATATCTGTTGGCACCTGCGATAGGTGTCGATCGTGACGCTGTCGAGACGATCAGTCGCGAAGCAACTCGTTGACGCTCGTTTTGGACCGGGTCTGCGCATCCACACGCTTGACGATGACCGCGCAATAGAGCGCAGGCTTGCCATCGCCACCGCCGATCGATCCCGGCACGACGACGGCATAGGATGGCACTTCACCGCGAAACGTCTCGCCGGTCGCGCGGTCGATGATTTTGGTCGACGCGCCCAGATAGACACCCATCGACAGGACCGCGCCTTCGCGCACGATCACGCCCTCGGCAACCTCCGACCGCGCGCCGATGAACGCGCCATCCTCGATCACCACGGGGTTGGCCTGGAGCGGTTCGAGCACGCCGCCGATCCCCGCCCCGCCCGATATATGAACGTTCTTGCCGATCTGCGCGCAGCTGCCGACCGTCGCCCAGGTATCGACCATCGTCCCTTCACCGACATAGGCACCGATATTGACGAAGCTCGGCATCAGGATCGCGCCCTTGGCGATATAGCTGCCCCGTCGCGCGACCGCGCCCGGTACGATGCGAAAGCCGCCGGCGTGGAAATCCTTCTCGCCCCAGCCCGCGAATTTGGACGGCACCTTGTCGAACGCGGCCGCACCCGCCGCGCCGCCATCGATGACCGCATTGTCGTTGAGACGGAACGACAGCAGCACCGCCTTCTTCAGCCATTGATTGACCTGCCACCCACCCTGACCATCGGGTTCGGCAACGCGCGCCGCGCCCTTGTCGAGCAGCGCCAGCGCCGAATCGACCGCGTCGCGCACCTCGCCCGTCGTATCCAGGCCGATCGCGGCCCGACCCTCCCACGCGGCATCGATGATCGTGGCGAGTTGGTTGGTCATACATCCTCCATGATGTCAGTCAGCCACGACGCCAGGTCGTGAACCGTAAAATCGATATGATCGCGTGCATCTTCCGGACCCTGTTCGGAACCGTTATCGACCCAGAGCGTCGTCATCCCGATCGCCTTAGCCGGCTGCAGATTGCGCGCCATATCCTCGGCGAACAGCGCGCGGGTCGGGTCGATGTCATACGCCGCGCACAACCCCGCATAGGCGGACGGGTCGGGCTTCGGCACCAGCCCCATCGCGATGATGTCGTGAACCGCCTCGAAACTCTCACCCAGCCCCAACCGATCGAGCACCTTCAACGCATAGGGCTTGTCGCCGTTGGTAAAGACCAGCTTGCGCCCCGGCAGCCGCGCGATCGCGCCAACGAGCGGCGCGTCATGCTCGATCACGTCCATCTCGATGTCGTGGACATCGGCGAGGAAGTCGTGCGGATCGACGTCGTGATCCGCCATCAGCCCGGCCAGCGTGGTGCCGTGCCGATGGAAATAATCCTTCTGAACGCGAAACGCCTGCTCCGCATCGATGTCGAGCGTCCGCGCGACATAGGCGGTCATCCGCGTGTCGATTCGCGCAAACAGATTGGCACTCGCCGGATAAAGCGTATTGTCGAGATCGAAGATCCAGCAATCGATAGGGGCAAGGCGCGCGATCATCGCGGCGGGCTCTAGGCGGCGACAACAAAGGGGGCAAGCCGCGCCGATTGACGTTATCGCTATCGCGGGGCGTCAGGTCCCGGTAAATCGATGTAATTCCACCGATTTGCAGAGTAGCTGCAAACATGGCCGCACCTCAGGGACGAAAGATGGACGCGAAACGCTGGCTCAATCGATCGTCGGTCGGATATATTGCGACGATGCTCGCTGCCTGCGGCGG
>JAPKCG010000442.1 GCA_028823055.1 Sphingomonas bacterium | reverse complement strand
GAAGGGGGTCTCTTTTGGACGCCGATAGGGGGTCCTTTTTGGACGCCGATTGACAGCCGTGTCCGCTGGTGCAGCCGCTGCCGAGCCGGGTGCCGAATCCGACCACCAGGCCACCGATGACGAGGGCGGCCAAACCTTGCTCGAACCGTGCCTCGACGGGTCTAAGGATCAGGGCGACCAGCAGGGCACCCAGAGGGAGGCCGACCACGAAGGCGATTGCCAGCGGACGGGGCGCACCATCGACGGTGATCCCGGTGGCCCGCGCCGCCAGACCGCTGACGCCGGCGATCCGACCCAGGCCTAACAACATGATGGCGGAGGCCGTGCCGATCATCAGGCCGCCGATTAGCCCTTGGACCGGCATGGCGTTGGCGAAAACGTCACCCATCACAAGACATCCAGCGGAATCTTGAGGTAGCGGGTGCCGTTCGATTCCGGCTCGGGCAGATGGCCGCCGCGCATGTTCACCTGGATAGAGGGCAGGATCAGCTTGGGCATGGACAGGGTGGCGTCGCGCGCATCGCGCATGGCCACGAACTCGTCCTCGCCGACGCCTTCATGGACATGGACATTGCCCGCGCGCTGGGCCCCGACGGTGGTCTCCCAGGCGAAGGTGTCGCGTCCGGCGGCCTTGTAGTCATGGCAATGAAACAGGCGCGTGCGCTCGGGCAGCGCCATCAGGCGACGGATCGAGCGATACAGCTGGCGGGAATCGCCGCCGGGGAAGTCGGCGCGCGCCGTGCCGTAGTCGGGCATGAACAGGGTGTCGCCGGTGAACACAGCGTCGCCGATCACATAGGCCAGGTCTGCCGGCGTATGGCCGGGCACGTGAAGCGCGATGGCCTCCAGCCCGCCGATCTGGAACCGGTCACCGTCCTCGAACAGCCGGTCGAACTCCGACCCGTCGCGTGCGAACTCGGTGCCTTCGTTGAAGATCTTTCCGAAGACATTCTGGACGTGGATGATCTCGCGACCGATGGCGAGCGTGCCGCCAAGCTTGTCCTTGAGATACGGCGCAGCCGATAAATGATCGGCGTGAGCGTGCGTTTCCAGCAGCCAAGTTACCGACAGCTTCTCGGCCTGCACATAGGCGATGATGGCATCCGCCGACGCGAACGAAGTGCGACCCGCTGCAGGGTCGTAATCAAGCACGCTGTCCACGACGGCCGCATCGCGGGTCGCTGGATCGTGGACGACATAGCTGACGGTGTTGGTGGGCTCGTCGAAGAAGCTCTTTACGACGGGGCGCTGACCGGAGCCGCCATGCGCGTCGCCGATGATAGCGACTGCTTGCTCCAGATGGGGATCGCTCATGAGGTGCTCCGACTCAGAATTTATCAATTACAATATGTGTGTAATCGTGTATCTGAGTTGCGTCAATCCAATTGGGATGCCAACCAGCAATGATGACTGACTCGAATCTTCCCCCTGCAGCGTCCCTCCAGCGTCCCCTTCGCATTGGTGACACCGCGCCTGGGTTTCAGGCGCGCTCGACACTCGGCGAGGTTCGGCTGTCGGACTATCGCGGAAAGTGGCTTGTGTTCTTCTCGCACCCGGCTGATTTCACGCCGGTCTGCACGAGCGAATTCGTCAGCATCACAAGGGCTGCTGAAGCCTTTGCCGCGTTAGACTGCGGATTGCTGGGGCTGTCGGTAGACAGCCTCTATTCGCATCTCGCCTGGGTTCGTGCGATCCGACAAAAGTTCGCCGTCACCATCCCGTTTCCTATCGTCGAGGATCCGTCCATGGCGATCGGCCGCGCCTATGGGATGATTGAGCCGCATTCGGACGATTCATCGGCGGTGCGGGCCACCTACTTTATTGATCCCGAAGGCGTGATCCGGGCGATGACGTGGTATCCCCTGAATGTCGGGCGCTCAGTCGACGAAATGCTCCGTATGGTCGCTGCGCTCAAGCGAACGGCTGCCGACGATGTGTTGGCACCCGAAGGCTGGCATCCTGGCGATGACCTGCTTGTCACTCCGCCGCAGGATCAACACGCCGTGCTGGCCGGAGACGACGAGCACTGGTTCTATCAGACGACGGCGGACGCGAAGTGACGCTTTATTCCTCTCGGTCCGCAGCAGATGTCGCCGCTGAGCGCCTCAAGATTTACGCCCAGCCGCAGCGGCTGATGATCTTGTCCCGGCTGATCGACGGCGAACACACCGTGAGCGAGATCGACGAGTCGACCGGCATCGGCCAGCCTGCGCTCAGCCAGCAGCTCGCCGAACTACGGCGCGCAGATACCGTGAAGACGCGTCGCGCCTCAAAGCAGGTTTACTATCGGCTCGCGGACGAGAACGTGATGGTTTGCGTCAAAGGCATCGAGGCGATGTTTGGTGGTTATGGCAACGCAGCGGGTGCGCTATCGCTTGCTCTGGTTGGTGCAAGCCCTGTTCGGCCGGTCTCCCGACCGAAGGGTGCAGCAGCGTTCGCACGGGTGGGGTAGCATGGTCGTCAGGGCTATCGAGAATTCGGCACGCGCGTTAGTCTGTTTGCCACCGAAACAGACAACGGAGTGACGGTATTTTCAGACCGCATCTATGGTGTGGTCTAAGCCTTCCTAGCCGCCGAAAAAGCGACGAACGGGGCGAAAGGTAGCGATTGATCTGGAAATGCGAGTGTCTGGGAGGGACGTAAAAATCCCAATGAAATCAACAGCCCGACTTTTTGACAGCATGTGCAGCGGCATTCGAAAACTGAAAAAATATTTTGATTAGGAAAATCAAGAAGTTATGGTGTCGGCGCACAATCGAGTGGGAGTGACGGATACAAACGGCGGTAATAGCGTAGGTTCGGCGGTGAATTTCGCTATCATTTAGTTGTCGATCGCGCCCGTATTTCACTCGCGC
>JAPKCG010000441.1 GCA_028823055.1 Sphingomonas bacterium | reverse complement strand
TTGCCGAAGATCCGCTGACCTGCGTCGCGATCGGCACCGGTCGCGCGCTGGAGGATCCGCTGTATCGCGGCGTTCTTCAAAACGGCTGACGGCGCCCACGCATTGGCGTTAGATAGCGCTGTCGGTTCGACGGGGGGGTCCCGGTCGAACGACGTCGCAACAGGCACTTATCGAGGGAGCAGCTGATGCCAGCCCGCGATCGCCGCACCGGTTTTTCGCGGCGACGGCAATATGGAGCGTTTCTCGGCTATGTGCTGGCGGTGGCCGGTGCAGTGGTCGGTGCGGTGCTGCTCATCGTGTCGACGACCCGGCCCGGCACGTTCGCGCCCGTGCGGATGACCGCCGCAAGCATCACCGCCCCCGTGTCGACCGGTATCGATGCGGTCTTCCGCTGGGTGGGAGCGATCCCGACCACGATCGGCACCTATTTCAACGTTCATGGCGAGAATGCGATGCTGCGCGCCGAACGGACCGCGACCCGCGCGGCGCTGATGCAGGCGCGCACGATCGCGTATGACAATCGCCGCCTGCGCCGCCTGCTCGCCTTGCGCGATCGCAGCGCCGACACCGTCGTCACCGCGCGCCTCGTCAGTTCGACGCCGTCGAGCGGTCGCCGGTTCGCGCTGCTCAATGCCGGTACGATGAGCGACGTGCGCCCGGGCATGCCCGGGCGCGGACCCGAAGGGCTGGTCGGGCGGGTGACCGAGGTCGGACCGCTCGCCGCGCGCGTTCTCCTCCTCACCGATCCCGAAAGCGTCGTGCCCGTCCGCCGCATCGGCGATGGCATGCCCGCCATCGCGGCAGGACGCGGCGACGGTCGGATCGACATCAAATCGGCGGAGCGTACCAATGTTCGCTTTTCGGCGCGCGACATGTTCGTGACGTCGGGCACGGGCGGGCTTTATCCCCCGAACATCCCGGTCGCGCGTATTTCAACCGCAGGGATCGATCAGGCAATCGCCATTCCCTTTGCCGCGCCCGACACGCTCGATTTCGCGGTCGTCCAACGGCCCTTCATGCCCTTGCCCCCCCCGCCCCCGTCGCTGCCGACGGCACCATGAGCCGGGTCGAACCCAACACGATCGATTTCAGCCCCTTCGCCCCGGCGCTGCCGCCGGGGCGGGCGCGGGTGATCCCCTGGGTGACGGTGATGGCGGGATCGCTCGTGACGATCATCCCGGTGATCGCCAGCCTGCCGCTGCTGCCGCCGGTGGGGCTGATCATGTTGCTGACATGGCGGCTGCTCGCGCGGTTCTCGCTGCGGCCCTGGGCTGGTGCGCCGCTGGGGCTGTTCGACGACATCGTGTCGGGTCAGCCGATCGGATCATCGATGCTGCTCTGGTCGATCGTGATGATCGGCATCGACCTGTTCGAACAACGGCTGATCCTGCGCGATTTCTGGCAGGACTGGCTGCTCTTCGCGGCGGGGATCATCTTTTCCGTCACGGCGGGCCGAATTATTGCAATCCCCCTCGGCGCGCATGTCGATACCATGCTATTGGCGCAGATCGTCATGGCCATCCTGCTGTTCCCGCTGACCGCACGCCTCGTCGCCTGGATCGACCGCAAGCGGGGTCCGGCGGAATGAAGCGATCGCCGCCGCGTCCCGTCACCGGGGCGATGCAATCCTTTACCTTTTCACGCCGGGCCTGGCTGCTCGGCACCGCGCAGGCTGCGTTCGGTGTCGTGCTGGCAGGGCGGATGGGGTGGATCGCGGTCGCGCAGAACAGCAAATATTCGGCCATGTCGGAAAGCAACCGCGTCAACCTGACGCTGATGCCCCCGCGGCGTGGCTGGCTGATCGATCGCAATGGTCAGCCGATCGCGAACAACCGGACCGATTTTCGCGTCGACATCATTCCCGATCGGCTAATGGACGAGGACCGGGTGCTCGCGACATTGCAGCGCCTGCTCGCGTTGCCGGACGCGGAGATCGACCGGATCAGGCTCGATCTGAAAGGGGCGGCGGGGTTCCAGCCGGTCCAGGTCGCGGAGAATGTCGACTGGGAGCATTTCGCCGCAGTCAACGTCCACTTGCCCGAATTGCCCGGCGTCGCCCCCACGCGGGGCTTTTCACGCCATTACCCCGCGGGCGTCGCGGTTGCGCATCTGACGGGCTATGTCGGCACACCGACCGCCGAACAATATAAGAAAACGCGCGACCCCCTGCTTGTGACCCCCGGGTTCAAGGTGGGCAAGGACGGGCTCGAAAAGACGCTCGAAGACAAATTGCGCGGCAAGGCGGGGGCGAAGCGCGTCGAGGTCACCGCGCGCGGCAAGCTGATCGCCGAACTGCCCACGCGCCCCGATGTGCCGGGCAAGACGCAGAAACTGACGATCGATGTCGGGCTTCAGCAATATGCGGCGCGGCGGCTCGGGACCAATTCCGGCTCGGCGGTCGTCATCGATTGCCGGACGGGCGAAATGCTCGCGATGGTGTCGATGCCGGCTTACGATCCCAACAGCTTTTCGGACGGCATCAGCCATCTCGAATGGGATATGCTGTCCGACGACGATCACGTGCCGCTGATGAACAAGGTGACACAGGGGTTGTATCCGCCCGGATCCACGGTCAAACCGATGAATTCGCTCGCGCTGCTCCATGCCGGCGTCAGCCCGACCGACCGCGTCGTCTGCACCGGCGCGCTGCGCGTGGGCACGGGGGTCTTTCACTGCCACAAACGCGGTGGGCACGGCGCGATCGACATGAAAAACGCGGTCGCGCAAAGTTGCGACATCTATTTCTACGAAATGTCGCGGCGACTGGGATATGACCGGATCGCGCCGGTCGCGAAGGCACTGGGCCTCGGCGCGCAGTTCGACCTGCCGCTCGCGACGCAGCGTTACGGGACGGTGCCTG
>JAPKCG010000440.1 GCA_028823055.1 Sphingomonas bacterium | reverse complement strand
TTGCCGCTCTCGGTCTTCCACTGCCGCTCGCGCGCGCTGTTGCCGCGATAGAAGCCACCCGGCTGCCACATCCGCGCGTTGAAATCGTGGAACTGTTCCGAATAGGTTTCGGCGATCAGATCGCGGACGAGGCCGTAATCCGCGATCCAGTCGTCCCAGCGCAGCTTCGCATTGCCGGCGGGCAAGGTCGCTTTCGCGATGCCCGCGACGATCGCGAGTTCGGACTTCAGCGTGTCGCTCGCGGGCGTGCGCTTGCCGATCGATCCGTGGATGTGGCTGAAACTATCCTCGATCGTCACCGCCTGCGGTCCCGATGCCTGCCTATCCTCTTCGGGCCGGGCGAGGCAGGGGAGAAGGTAGGAGGCGCGACCGTGGATGAGATGACTGCGGTTGAGCTTGGTCGCGATATAGACGGTCAGCGCCTGCTTCTGCCACGCCTCCTCCATCGGGCCGTGATCGGGAATCGCGCGGACGAAATTGCCGCCAAGGCTGATAAATCCCTGCACCGACCCGTCGACGATGGCCTCGCACGCCTCGACCGTCGTATGCCCTTTGTCGCGCGGCGGGTCGAAATCGAATTGGGTGGCCAGCTTGTCGAGCGGCACGAGTTCGGGCTTTTCCGAAATGCCGACGGTCCGCTGCCCCTGGACGTTCGAATGGCCACGGACGGGAGACATGCCCGCACCCGGCCGTCCGATATTGCCGCGCATCAGAAGCAGATTGACGAGCATCCCGATGCTCTGGCTGCCATGAACGTGCTGCGTCAGGCCCATGCCATAGACGCCGATGACACGCTTGGCGGCGATATAGACGTCCGCCGCCGCCTCCAGATCGGCACGGGCGAGTCCCGATGCCCGTTCGATCGCGGTCCAGTCGGCGGCACGCGCGGTGGCAAAGAATGCGTCGTAACCATGCGTGTGTTCGTTCAAGAAATCTTGGTCGAGAACGCTCGGCTCTCCCCGCGCGATGCGTTGGTCATCGACCGAGAGGACGCGTTTGCACAGGCCCATGATCGCCGCGATGTCGCCGCCGGGGCGCACCTGCAGGTACATATGCGCCATTTCGGTCGGGTTCTGCGTCGCCATTTCAAGTGGATTTTGCGGGTCGATGAAGCGGACGAGGCCCGTCTCGCGGACGGGGTTGAAGACGATGATCTTCGCGCCGCGCTTCACTGCGCGCTGGAGGGGGTGGAGGAAGCGCGGGCTGTTCGTTCCGGGATTCTGTCCGAAATAGAAAATCGCGTCGCATAATTCGAAATCGTCGAGCGTACAGGTGCCGACGGGCGACCCGATGACTTTGCTCAATGAGACCGACGTCGTCTCGTGGCACATGTTCGAACTGTCGGGCAGATGGTTGTTGCCGTAAAGCCGCGCGGTCAGCGCAAAGAGGTAGGAGGTTTCGAGCCCCGCCTTGCCCGATGCGTAGAAGACGACCGATTTGGGATCGAGCTTTTTCAATTCGGCGGCGATCCCCGTAAATGCCTCGTCCCAACTACATTCGAGATAGCGGTCGGTCGCCGCGTCGTAGCGCAGCGGCGCGGTCAGGCGCCCTTCCATTTCGAGGTCGAAATCGGCCCAGTCGCGTAACGCGCCGACGGTGTGGTTCAGAAAGAAATCAGGGGTGCAGCGATCGCGCGTCAGATCCCATAGGGTCGCCTTTGCGCCGTTCTCGCAGAATTCGAACGGGTGCGGATCCCTGGGCTTCCCCCAGGCGCAGCCAGAACACATCATGCCGCCGGTTTTGTTCTGACGCATCAACGTCTCGATCGCGCCGGGGCTCGCCGCTTCGCGCAGCGCGACCTTCGCCATCCCCTTGACCGACCCGAATCCGCCAGCGGAGCCCTTGTAGAATTTCGTCGTCGCCCGCTTGTCCGTCATGCTCTTTCTCCGTCACCCGTCAACGCGCCGACCTTGTCACCGGGTCCATCCCGATCATGCTTCATGGCTTGCTTACGATTAAGCGGTTATTCGCCTGTCCATGTATCACGATGGCGCGATCGCAGACCAGGCGAAGACCGATCCGCGGCCGCGCTCCGCGGTCAGCACGGGGGCGGGGCTGGCGGGGCTGGCGGGCATCGTCATCTGGGTCGCCGTCGCGCGTTATTTCGCGATGGACGGCCCCTATTCGGCGCTGGTCGAACTCGTCTGTTGCGCAGTGCCGATGATCGGGTGGTCGTTGATCGTCGATCGCGTGCATCGCCACGCGTCGACCGGGATCGACTGGACCGCGCGGCGCCGCGTCAGCGAGACGCTCGACATCAGCATCACCAAACTCGCCGGGCTATGGACGGCCTGGGTCGGGATCGCGGTCTTCTACATGACGATTCGCTTTTACTGGCAGGGCGGATTTTCCTTTGCGATGTGGTGTTTCGCCTATGCCGCGCCCGTGCTTGTCGCGCTGTCGGTGCCCTATGTCATCTGGCTCGACCGCTATCTGGTCGCGCCGCGCGATGGGGCCTGGCATCTCGGCGCGTGGCTGACGGGGCAGGCGGGGGTCGAGCATGAGGCGATTTACGGCCATTTACGCAGCTGGGGGGTAAAGGCGTTCTTCCTCGCCTTCATGCTTGCCGGATTGCCGGGCGGCTTCGGGTCGTTCGTCCGCTGGGATCTGGCGGCGATCATGACCGATCCCGCGACGCTGGCGCAGTGGCTGATCACCTTCATGTTCATCGTCGACATGGGCATGGCGACGGTCGGCTATATCCTGACGCTGCGCCCGCTCGATTCGCATATTCGCAGCGCCAATCCGTTCGCGGCGGCGTGGATGGCGGCGTTGATCTGTTATCCGCCGACGATCATGATGGATCAGGGCGGCCCGCTCGATTACCGGATCGCGACGCAGGAATGGTTCGTTTGGTTTTCCGCGC
>JAPKCG010000439.1 GCA_028823055.1 Sphingomonas bacterium | reverse complement strand
GGCCGCCGCCCACATGTCCCTTCATCTTGAATTACAATGTCAAAGAGCGCAAAAGGCCGACGCCTTGGCTAACCCTCTTTTTGGAGGGCGACCCTGGCGCCTGACTATTTGGTGACCGCTGCGGCGTCCCGTGTGGGCCACCGCTGCGGTGACACCCATCTAGGTGAGGTCGCCCGACCCGTCAAACGCTTTTTTGCAATTTTCTTTCAATGACCCCTCAAACCCGCAGAAATGCTGGGTTTCATGACTTATGAAGGGCTTGCTGCTACGGCGGTCAAACGATGCCCCACACGACGAATCAGCCGAATCACGCACTCGAATCGAATGATTCGCCATCCAAATCCCCGGATTCGTCTGGAGATTCGTTCGGGAATCGGGTTCGGTCAGCGGTAATTTGGCGCTCAGGCAGTCAGATCGTCGCGCAAATCGTCCAATGGGCTGCGACCTTCCTGGTGATTCGCATCCTCGACCCGGGTGATTATGGCTTGTTCGCGATGACGGGGGTCGTCCTTGTCTTTCTCAACATGCTCAACGGCTATGGACTCGCGAGCGGGCTCATTCAGCGCGAACATGTAACGTCGCACGAGATTCGCCAGATCTTCGGGATGCTCATCCTGCTCAATGGCGGGCTGGCGATCGCGCAATTCACGCTCGCCCCGTTGGCGGCGGCTTATTATCGCCAGGACATCGTCACGCATCTGTTGCGCGTGCAGGCCCTATTATATCTGACGACACCGTTCATTGCCTTGCCGTTCGCACTGCTCAGTCGCGCGATGGATTTCCGGCATCAGGCGCGCGCCAATATCTGTGCGTCGATCGCAAGCGCTTCGGCGGCCTTGACCGGCGCCTTATTGGGGTGGGGCGTTTGGACGCTCGTCTTCGCACCGCTCGTCATGTTCGCCGTTCGCGGTGCGATGATGACATGGGCCGCCAAGTCGCTCGTCTGGCCGAGCTTCGATTTTCGCGGTGCCTGGGGCATCGCGCGCTATGGCGGCGTCGTTGCGGCGGGCCAGTTCTTCTGGTTCATACAGACGCAGACCGACGTCTTCATTGCCGGCCGTGCGTTCAGCCCGCATCTGCTCGGCATCTATACGACCAGCCTGTTCCTCACGCAGATCTTCGTGACCAAATTCGTGCCCCCGCTCAATGAAGTCGCGTTCAGCGCCTATGCGCGTATCCAGCATGACGAGGCGGCGGTCGCGTCCGCCTTCACGCGCGCGGTTCGGGTGATCATGATCGCGGCGATGCCCTTCTATATCGGGCTTGCCGCAACGGCGGAGCCGCTGGTGCTGACGGTTCTCGGCGAAAAATGGATCGAAGTCGCGCCGCTCGTCCGCCTACTCGCCTTCGCGATGCCCTTCATGACGCTGCAGGTGCTGTTCGGCCCCGCGTGCGACGCGCGCGGGCGTCCGGGGATCGCGGTGCGCAACGGCGCGGTCGGATCGGTCGTGCTGACGATCGCATTTCTCATCGGCGTTCAATGGGGGGCGATCGGCCTCGCCTGGAGCTGGGTCGCCGCTTATCCGGTCTATCTTGCGATCAGCACGTGGCGATCGCTGCCCGTCATCGGCGCGCGTCTGCCGCAACTGGCCGATGCGATCGCACCCGCCGCGCTGGCCGCGATCGCGATGGGCCTGGTCGTCCATGTGGTCGACCAGACGCTGCCCGATATGAGTGCTCATCTGCGCCTGCTGACACTGATCGTCGTCGGTGCGGCGGTCTATTCGATGTGGCTCATCTTGTTCGCACGCGGCACGCTGCGCGAAATCATCGCGATGGTACGTAAGCAACCGCTGCCCGCCTGACCGCTCGCGCCCGGACCAGCTTGATTAGGCCTTGCTCAAGCCGACCTTATATAGTCGCGCATCGCGGCGGCATCCGATTCGATCCGGTCGATCCGGTATTTGACGAGATCGCCGATCGAGACGAAGCCGACGATGCGTCCCTCGTCGATCACCGGCAGATGGCGGATCCGCCGCCGCGTCATCAGCGACAACGCTCCCATGACGGACGAACCGGATGCGACGCTTTCGACCGGCGACGTCATCGCATCGCCGACCGTGCGCGTCATCGCCGCAGCGCCATCCGCCTTCAGACAGTGAATGACGTCGCGTTCGGAAAAGATGCCGACAACCGTGTCGCCATCCATAACCGGCATCGCGCCGATCCGCTTTTCCGCGAGCAGCGCCACCGCATCCCCCACATGTGCATCACGGGCGACCGAGACGATGTCGGTGCCCTTCCCCTGTAGAATCGATCCGATCGTCATGATCCCTCTCCTTCTTATTCTCGTTTGCTTCTTATCGCTGGATTGAGAAAAGCACGCGCGAACGCTTATGGCAAAGGTCATGAAGGATCCCCGCCCCCCGCAATCGATGCTCAACGACCCCGGTGACGCGCGTTACGCCTGGGCGCGGTTTCGCCGATTACTTGGCTGGGCGGGTGTCACCGCGGTCACCATCAGCGGCTTTGCGATCTGGCTGATCCGGCATGAGCAAGGGGAGATCGGCTGGATCACGATCCTCGCGATCTTCGGCGGGATCGGCGGCACGGTGATGATGGGCGGCCTGTTGATGGGCCTGGTCTTCCTCAGTTCGGGCACCGGCCATGACGAGGATGTCGAAAATCTCGACCCGTAACGACCGATACGAAAAGGCCGACCTCTCGCACTGGAGAGGCCGGCCTTTGATCAACATATCCGCCAGATGTTATTCGGCGGCAGTTGGCGCATCGTCGCTGGTCCGTGCAACCCGGCGACGGCGCGGCTTGGGCGCATCGCCATCATTCGCGGCGGCACTGACCGATGGCGGCAGCACGTCGGCGGCGATCGTCGCGGCACTATCGTCCGCCACGATTTCCTTGCGCG
>JAPKCG010000438.1 GCA_028823055.1 Sphingomonas bacterium | reverse complement strand
TCGACGTGCGGCTGTTGTGGAGTTCGTAGCTTTCGGGATCGGCGACGCCGAGCGCACGCAACCGGTCGGGCACGTCGTCGCGCCCGACCAATACGGGGGTGCCGTAACCGCCTTCCCGGAACTGGATCGCGGCGCGCAGCACGACCTCTTCCTCGCCCTCCGCGAACAACACGCGCTTCGGCCGCGCGCGCGCGCCCTCATAAGCGAGCGTCAGGACCGAGGTCGTCGGGTTGAGCCGCCCGCGCAGCGTGTGGCGATACGCATCAAGATCGAGGATCGGCTTGGTCGCCAGCCCCGTATCCATCGCCGCCTTCGCCACGGCGATCGAGACGTTTTCCATCAGTCGCGGATCGAATGGCGCGGGGATGATGTAATCGGGGCCGAAACTGTGGCTGACGCCATAGGCCTCCGCGACCTCTTCGGGGACGCGTTCGCGCGCCAGTTCGGCGATCGCGTTGGCGGCGGCGATCTTCATCGCATCGTTGATCCCCGTCGCGCGCACGTCGAGCGCACCGCGGAAGATGAAGGGAAAGCCGAGCACGTTGTTGACCTGGTTCGGGTAATCCGACCGGCCCGTCGCGATGATCGCATCGGGGCGCACCGCCTTTGCCTCTTCGGGCAGGATTTCGGGGGTCGGATTGGCCATCGCGAAGATGATCGGCGAATCCGCCATGTCAACGACCATGTCGCCCTTTAGTGCGCCCGCCGCCGAGAGGCCCAGAAAGACGTCCGCGCCGACCAATGCTTCTTTCAGGTTGCGCGTTTCGGTGACCGCGGCGTGTGCCGACTGCCACTGGTTGACATCGTCGCGGCCCTGATAGATCACACCCGTCCGGTCGCACATGATGACATTGTCACCGCGCACGCCCATCGCCTTCATCAATTCGGTACACGCGATCGCGGCCGCGCCCGCACCGTTGACGACGACCTTGATCTCACCGAGCTTGCGCCCCGTCAGCAGACAGGCGTTGATCAGTCCCGCCGCGCAGATGATCGCGGTGCCGTGCTGGTCATCGTGAAAGACGGGAATATTCATGCGCTCGCGCAGCGCTTGTTCGATGATGAAACACTCGGGTGCCTTGATATCTTCAAGATTGATGCCGCCGAAACTGGGCTCCATCAGCTCGACCGCATCGATGATCCGATCGACATCCTCGGTATTGAGTTCGATATCGATCGCATCGACATCGGCGAAGCGTTTGAAGAGCACCGCCTTGCCTTCCATCACCGGCTTGGAGGCGAGCGCGCCAAGGTTGCCCATGCCGAGGATCGCGGTCCCGTTGGAGATCACCGCGACGAGATTGCCCTTGGCGGTATAGTCATAGGCGGTCGCGGGATCATCGGCGATCGCCTGCACCGGCACCGCGACGCCGGGCGAATAGGCCAGCGCGAGGTCGCGTTGCGTCGCCATCGGTTTGGTCGCGACGATCTCAATCTTCCCCGGTCGGCCTTCCGAATGGAACAGCAGCGCCTCGCGATCGGAAAATTGAGTGTCGGCCATATGATTTCGCTTCCCCGGGATTGGACATCCCCGCCTTAGGCAACGCGTCGCGCAATGCAAAGACCGTTGCCATCAAAAGCGCCGTCACATGCGCTGGAGCGTTGCGGATCGATGCTTCGCGCCCAATATCCGCAGCGAAGCCAATCGGGGATAACGTTATGAAGATCAACGGAAACACCATCCTTCTCACCGGCGGCGGGGACGGCATCGGGCGCGGACTGGCCGACGCACTGCACCAGGCGGGCAACAAGGTGATCGTAGCGGGCCGACGCCGTGAGCCGCTGGAGGCGGCATGCCGCGACAATCCGGGGATGCTATGGACGCAGCTGGACGTCGCCGACCCCGCCGATATCACGCGCGTCGCGACGGCGGTCGTCGCGGATCACCCCGCGCTCAACGTCGTCATCCACAATGCGGGCATCATGCGGGCCGAGGATCTTTCCGCCGACGGATATGACACCGCCGACGCCGAAGCGACGATCGCGACCAACCTGATCGGCCCGATCCAGCTGACCGCCGCGCTGTTACCGCAGCTCAAGGCGCAGAACGACGCTGCGATCATGACGGTTTCTTCCGGGCTGGCGTCGGTGCCGCTGGCCTATACCCCAACCTATTGCGCGACGAAGGCAGCGATCCACAGCTGGTCGCAGTCGCTGCGCACGCAATTGGCCAGGCACGAGATCGACGTCATCGAACTAGTGCCCCCACAGGTCGCGACGACGCTGATGCCGGGTCAGAAGGACGATCCGGGCGCGATGCCGCTCGACGAATTCATCACAGAGGTCATGGCGTTGCTGAAAGCGAACCCCAGCGGCCCCGAATTGTTGGTCGAACGTGTCAGGATACTGCGCGATGCCGAGGCCGAGGGTCGGTACGATCAGACGTTCAAGATGCTCAACGAGCGACACCGGCTCGCCCAGTAGGCCGCGGCACGATTGACGCGCGGCGGGCAAGACAGCGCTTGAACGAAAGCGGGCGGGCCGTATCAGGCTGCGATGGCCGAACCCGCCCCCACCCCGATGATGGCGCAATATCTGAGCCTGAAGGCGGAGGCATCCGATTGCCTGCTCTTCTATCGGATGGGCGATTTCTTCGAGCTGTTCTTCGACGATGCGAAGGTCGCCGCGCAGGTGCTCGACATCGCGCTGACCTCGCGCGGTGAGCATGAGGGTGCCAAGATACCGATGTGCGGCGTACCCGTCCACGCATCGACCGCGTATCTGCAGCGCCTGATCAAGGCGGGTCATCGCGTCGCGATCGCCGAACAGACCGAAAGTCCCGACGCGGCACGCAAGGCACGCGGGTCAAAGGCCCTGGTCAACCGCGCGATCGTGCGGGTCGTCACCGCAGGCACGCTGACCGAGGAGGCGCTGCT
>JAPKCG010000045.1 GCA_028823055.1 Sphingomonas bacterium | reverse complement strand
CACCCGGCTCCAGGTCGAACATCCCGTGACCGAAGAGATTACCGGGCTCGATCTGGTCGAACAGATGATCCGCGTCGCGGCGGGCGAAACGCTCAGCTTCACGCAGGAGGATATCGGCATCAACGGCTGGGCGATCGAGAACCGCGTCTATGCCGAGGACCCTTATCGCGGGTTCCTGCCGAGCATCGGGCGGCTGGTGCGGTATAATCCGCCCCTCGCCGAGGAACGCGATGGCGACGCCGCGATCGTCCGCGTCGACGATGGCGTGCGCGAGGGCGGGGAGGTCAGCATGTTCTACGACCCGATGATCGCCAAGCTCATCACTTGGGCCCCGACTCGCGAAGCGGCGATCGATGCGCAGATAGCGGCGCTCGATGCGTTCGAGATCGAGGGGCCGGGTAACAACATCGATTTCCTGTCGGCGCTGATGCAGCATCCGCGCTTCCGGTCGGGCAATATCACCACGGGGTTCATCGCGGAGGAGTATCCCGATGGCTTCCACGGCGCGCCCGCCGAGGCCGATCTGAAACAGACGCTGGCCGCCGTCGCTGCCTTTGCCGCGACCGCCCATGCCGATCGCGCGCGGCGGATCGACGGGCAATTGGGCCGCACGCTGCGCCCGCCCGCCGACTGGGTCGCGACGATCGACAAGCAGGATTTCGCGGTGTCGGTATCCACCGACGGGATCGCGGTCGGCGACGAATGGCTCGACCTCGCGCTCGAATATACGCCGGGCGACCGGATGGTGCAGGTCGACAGCGAGGAGATGGGGGAGCTGTCGATCCGGATGGCACCCGTTCCCGGCGGCTTCCGCCTGACGACGCGGGGCAAAAGCCATGTCGTGCGCGTGCTGCCCGCGCGGTTCGCGGAGTTGACGCGGCATCTGATCGAGAAAGTGCCGCCCGATCTGTCGAAATTCCTCGTCAGCCCGATGCCGGGTCTGCTCGTCCGACTCGACGTCGCGGCGGGGGACAAGGTCGAGGCGGGGCAACCGCTCGCCGTGGTCGAGGCGATGAAGATGGAGAATATCCTGCGCGCCGAAAAATCCGCGACGGTGAAGTCGGTCGAGGCCGCAACCGGCGACAGCCTCGCGGTCGATCAGGTGATATTGGAGCTGGAATAAACGCGGCGCGAGCTTAGTCGAAGTGCCGCGTCCGCGTATCGGGATCGTGGACAAGTGCGCGGAGCTGATCGAGTTCCTCAGGCGTGTCGACGTCGATCATCTCGGCCTCCGTGGTGACGACATGCTTGCCGCGCCGGATCATCTCACGCGCGCCCATATCGCCGTCGAGTGCCATTAGCGCATCGAATCGGTCGCGTGCGAACAGCGCGGGGGGATGCGGCGTGAACCCGTCGCTCGATGCGACGACTGCATCGTCGGCGTCCACTGCATCAAGGATGTTGAAGATATGCGTTGCGGTCACGCGCGGCATGTCGGCAAGCGCGATCAGTACCGCCTTCGCGCTCATTGCCTTTGCCGCCTCCACCCCGATCCTGACTGACGAGGCCATGCCGCGTCCGGGGTCGGGATTGGCGATGGTACGAAAACCATGCGCGGCGAAGTCGAGCTGTGCATCGCCCGTGATCGCGATCCGGTCGCGAAACGGCACCGCCTCAAGCGCAACCGCGACGTGGAGACCGAGCGGGCGGCCCAGGAACGGCTCTTCAAGCTTGGCGGCGATATTGCCGAACCGTTGACTCGTCCCCGCCGCCAGCAGGATCAGGACGACATCTTCCGCCCGGATCACGCGCGCTTCTCATGAAAGGCGGCGATCATTGCGGCGGCGACCGACAGCGCGATTTCGGACGGCCCGATCGCACCGATATCGATCCCGACCGGGCCGTCGACGCGATCGATCTGCTCAGGCGTTAGTCCGGCGTCGGCAAGCCGCTGGCGCCGGGCCGCATGGCTTTTGCGCGACCCCAGCGCGCCGACATAGGCGGCGTTCGATTTGAGTGCGGCGATCAACGCGGGATCGTCGATCTTGATGTCATGGCTCAATGTCACGACCGCGGTGGCGGGACCGGGTTTGAGCGCCTCGATGGCCTCATCGGGCCAGCGGTCGTCGAGCGTAACGCCGGGGAACCGCTCCTCGGTCAGAAAGCGCGCACGTGGGTCGATCAGCACCGTTTCGATACCGAGCGCGCGGGCCAGTTGCGCCAGGGCCTGCGCGATCTGGACCGCGCCGACGATCAGCAGGCGGCGGGGCGGATCGTAACGATTGACGAAAATCTCGCCGGTTTCGGCGGGGCGCAGGTCGCTGTGCCCGGTGGCGAGATCGGTGGTGACGACGAGCGCCTCACCGGTATCGCGCGCCTCGGCGATACGGTCGAACAGCTCCGGGTCGAAACCGGCGGCGCTGACCGGTTGTACCATCACCTCGATCTCACCGCCGCAGGGCAGGCCGACCTCCCACGCCGCGGCATCGGCAATGCCGTATTTCCGAATGACGAACGGTGCGCCGTCGATCACCTGCGCGGCGGTGTCGAGGATTTCGCTTTCGACGCAGCCTCCCGACACCGATCCTTCGAACCGGCCATCGGCATGGACGAGCATATGGCTGCCGCGCGGGCGGGGTGCAGACCCCCAGGTCGAGGTGACGGTCGCGATCGCCATCGGTTCGCCCTTCCAGGCGGAGGCGGCGGCGAGGACTGAATCGTTTTCGGCCATCAGGGTCTTTCATGTTCGTGCGGTTGCGTGCCGCTGATCGGGTAACGCGCTACGTTACATCTCGGGCAAACCGCCGAGCAATTTGTCGAGCGTCACGGGAAAATCGCGGATGCGGATGCCGGTGGCGTTGTAGATCGCGTTCGCAACCGCGGCGCCAGCGCCCGAGATCCCAAGCTCACCGACGCCCTTGGCACCGGCCGGATTGGCGGAATCGTCGATCTCCTCGATGAAATCGACCTCGATCTGCGGCACGTCGGCATTCACCGCGACATGGTATTCGCCGAAGTCGGGATTGACGAAGCGGCCGTTGCGCGGGTCGACAATCGCTTCTTCGCTGAGTGCATAGGCAATGCCCCAGACCATCCCGCCGATCAGCTGATTTGCGGCGGTCTTGCGGTTAAGAACGCGACCAATATCGAAAATGCCGACCATCCGCCGGACGCGGACCTCACCCGTCACCGCGTTTACCGCGACCTCGACAAATTGCGCGCCGTGGCTCGCCTGGCTCGTCTGCCTGGTTTCCTCGCCCGGACCGGTTTTCGCGTCTACAATGATCGGGTCGCCGCGGACCAGTTCGGCGATCCTGGCTTCGCGGCCCGCCGCGCGGACGCAACCGTCCTTGAGGCGCAGCTCGTCGGCGCTCGCATTCATCCGGCGCGCAAGTTCGGTGAGGATGTCCTCGCACGCCAACGCTGCGGCGGCGCAACTCGACCCCGCACCGAACGATCCGCCCGATCCGGCGCTTTTCGGCAGGTCACTGTCGCCGATCACGACATCGACATCGGCAATGGCGAGGCCAAGGCTCTCGGCGACCGTTTGCGCGAGGATCGTGTAGGTCCCCGTACCGATGTCGGTCATGTCTGTTTCGACACTCGCCCGCCCGTCCGCGCCGAGCGTAACCCGCGCTGCCGCCTCGACGGTGAAATTGCCCCGCAGCGCGGCGGCCATGCCGGTGCCGATCAGCCATTCGCCTTCGCGTACCGATCCCGGCGCTTGCGGGTTCCAGCCAAAACGACGTGCGCCCTCGTCGTAGCAATCGATCATCCGCCGCGTCGAAAAGCGTGTGCCGTTCATCGGATCGACATCGGGCTCGTTGAGCTTGCGGAAGTCGATCGGGTCTCGCCCCAATCGTTCGGCGAGTTCGTCCATCGCGCATTCGACCGCGAAGGTGCCGACCGCTTCTCCCGGTGCACGGACCGCGCCCGTCGCAGGCAAGTCGACCCATACGGCATCGGTTTTGAAGTGTCGGACTTCCCCTTTGTACAGGGGCAGCGAACCAAAGGGGACGGGTTCGAGAAATTCGCCATCGTCATTTTGCGCGGCGACGCTTTCATGGGCGAAGGCGGTGATATTACCGTCGTCGTCGCAGCCGATGCGCAATCGCTGGACCGTGTCGGAACGGTGATGGACCAGATAGGCGGTCTGCGCGCGGGGCAGGGCGATCTTGACGGGGCGGCCCGTCGCCTCGGCGGCGATGGCGGCGAAGATTACTTCGGGCCCGACCCCGGTCTTGCCGCCGAAGCCGCCACCGACGAACGGCGCGAGAACGCGGACACGTGAGTCGTCTATGTCAAGCGCCTTGGCGATCGTTTTGGCGGCGGCCCCGATCACCTGATTGCTCGTGCGAACGATCAGCCTGTTTCCCTCCCACCAAATTGTCGTCGCATGCGGCTCCATCGCTGCGGGGAAGTGGATCGGCGTCGTGTAGGTTTCATCGAACGTCACCGCAGCATCGCTCAGCGCCGCGTCAAGATCGCCCTTTGCAATGGCGGGGAGGAAGCCGATGCCCGGTGCCTTGTCGACCGGCTGATCGCGTGGGTCGTAGCGTCCCTGGTCCGCATCGATCGTGACGGCCACCAGGCTGGCGGCTTCCTTCGCGACCTCCTGCGTTTCGGCGACAACGATCGCGACCGGCTGCCCCACATGAAAGACCCGGCTGCCAGCAAAGGTTGGCATTGCGCGACTATTCGCCTCGCCCACGGGCATGCGTTTGTCGCCATGCAGGACTGCGACGACACCGGGCACTGCCTCGGCGCGTGCGATATCGATACCGGTTATCTCTCCCGCCCCGACCGGCGTGCCGACGATCGCAGCATATAGCGCGCCGTGGGGTGCCTGCTCATAAGCATAGGTGGCGGCGCCACTGACTTTTGCAGGTCCTTCGATCCGCGATATCGATTTGCCCAGTACGCCCTGTTCGGCATTCACGAGACCGGCAGGGCGGAGGGGGGCGTCCATTGCATGATCGGTCATTCGTAAAAGGCCTTTGGCTGATTGATGGCCAATCTAGGTGCGAGGCCCGCGCGCGTCGAGAGGAAGGCCAGCCGGTACGCATCGAGCGTAGCGCCTGCTCCCGGATCAATCGGGCATATTGTCGATCAGCTTATCGAGTGTGATCGGAAAGTCGCGCACCCGGACTCCTACGGCATTGTAGATCGCGTTGGCGATCGCCGCGCCCGCGCCCGCAATGCCTAGTTCGCCGATCCCCTTTGCGTGAATCGGATTGGCGTGGATGTCACGTTCGTCGAGGAAGGTCACGTCGAGCTGTGGAACGTCCGCATTAACGGGGACATGATATTCGGCCATATCGCGATTGACGATCTTGCCGTTGCGCGGATCGTGGACCAGTTCTTCGGTCAGCGCGGTGCCGATGCCGAACGTCATGCCGCCCAGGCATTGCGAGCGCGCGGTCTTTTCATTGAGAATGCGTCCTGCCGTAAAAGTACCGTGCATTCGAACCAGGCGCACTTCGCCCGTCACCGCATTGACCTTCACCTCCGCGAAATGAGCGCCGAAGGAGGATTGGGTGAATTTCTTCTCCTGCTTGCCGGGCTGGATCTCGCCTGTAGCATCGATGCCGTCGCCGACCAGTTCGGTGAGCGGCACGCTGCGATTGTCGGCGATCGCGCGACCGTCCTTGAGCGTCAACGAGGCTTCATCGGCACCCATCGCCTTCGCCAATTTGCTGCGCAGCATTTCGCAAGCGAGATAGACCGATGACCCGCTGGATCCGGCACCCCATGATCCGCCGGATCCCGCACCCGGAGGCGCATCGGTATCACCAAGATGGACGGTGACGTCTTCGATCGGAAGTCCCAAAATCTCCGACGTGATCTGTGCGAGGATCGTGTACGTGCCGGTGCCTATATCGGTCATGTCGGTTTCGACGATCGCCTTGCCCTGACCATCGATCGAAACCCTCGCGGCGGATTTCATCAGCATGTTCGTCCGTGCCGCCGAAGCGACGCCGATGCCATGCCACCATTCGCCGCGACGGTCGGATGCGGGTTTGGCGTTACGCTTCGACCAGCCAAACGCCTTACCGCCCTCATCCAGGCAGCGCGACAGCTGGCGGGAGGAAAAGGGGACATTCTTTTCGGGGTCCTGATCGGGATCGTTGCGCTTGCGCAGGTCAACCGGGTCGATCCCCATTTTTTCCGCCAGCTCGTCCATCGCTCCTTCAAGTGCAAGCATGCCGACGGCTTCGCCCGGTGCGCGCATAGACCCCGCGAGCATCCAGTCGAGGCGGACGAGATCATGTGTGATCAGGCGGTTCTTGCCGCCGTACAAGAAATGCGTCGCGATCCCGGCGGGTTCGAAAAACCCTTCTTCGGGCAAGTTCGAACAAAGCGTTTCATGGCCGATCGCGGTGAGCTTGCCATGTTTGTCCGCGGCGAGCCGCAATCGCTGTTCCGTGTTCGAACGGCGAACCGTCGCGTCGAAAACTTGCTGGCGCGCCATCACCGCCTTCACCGGGCGACCGAGCTTCTTGGCCGCCACCGCAGCGGCGACGCTTTCGGGGGCGATGCCGAGTTTCGAACCGAACCCGCCGCCGACGTAGCGTGCGACAATCCGCACCTTGTCGGCTTTGAGCCCGAGCGCATCGGCGAGCTGTTGCTTGTCCGAAGAGGGCATCTGGTACGCGCCGTAAAGCGTCAGTGCGCCGTCCTCATCCCAGGTCGCAATGGACGCATGCGGCTCCATGGCGGCGGAATTCTGGCTGGGCGTCGTAAAGGTCGCATCGATCGTGTAAGCCGCGTCGGCCATCGCCTGATCGACATCGCCCTGTTTGCCGTAAGGAGGAATCGCGCCTTCGGGGGGCTTTTCGGTGTCGCCCTTATGCGCGTCGAAATCATACCGGCCTTCGTTCGTTTCATAGTCGAACGTCACATGCTGTGCAGCATCGCGTGCGGTCTCGAAGCTTTCTGCGACGACGATCGCAACGATCTGACCATGATAGGCGATGTCCTCGACGCCCTGGGTGGGGGCTTCGGTCTCGCCACCCTGCTGCGGATTGCGCAGGAAAGTTTTGTAATCGGTGATCACGTCGAGCACGCCCGGCATCGATTTTGCCGCGTCGCTGTTGATCGCAGTGATCTTGCCCGCGCCGATCGTTGCGCGGACGAGATAACCGTGCGCGAGATCGGGAAGACCGTATTCCGCCGCATAGGTCGCGCTGCCCGACACCTTGAGCGGACCGTCGATCCGGTCGAGCGGTTTGCCGATTAGGCCCTGAACCCCCGTGTCGAGCAGGCTGTCGGGATGCGGCTGATCCATGGTCAGGCTGTTGGTGTCGTTCTTGCCGAGGCCGAACATCGTTTATTCTCCGGTAAGCTGGGCGAGGCAGGCGATCAGCGTGCGGCGCGTAAGCGGGATCTTGAAATCGTTCGACCCGAAGCCCTGGGCATTTTTCAGCAGGATGTCGGCCGCTTCGGCAAAGACTGCCTTGGACGGGGCCTTGCCAATGAGCGCGGCCTCGACCGCTTCATCACGCCAAGGCATCGGGCCGAGCCCGCCAAAGGCGAGTGCGGCGCTTTCGATTTTGCCGTCGCCGACCTTGACGACACCCGCGACCGACACGAGCGCGAAGGCGTAGGATGCGCGATCGCGTACTTTGCGATAGAGTTGTTTCGTACCCTCGGGTGGGGCGGGCAGTTCGACATGCGTAATGAGTTCGCCCGGTTCGAGCACGGTTTCGACATCGGGGGTGTCACCGGGCAGGCGATAGAAATCGTGGATCGAGATGCGGCGTTTGTCGCCATCCGTCTTGAGCGTCACGACCGTCGCATTGAGCGCCCGCATCGCGACCGCCATATCGCTGGGGTGCGTCGCGATGCACTTATCGCTCGTGCCAAGCACCGCGAGGATGCGATTGAACCCCTCGATCGCCGAACAACCCGATCCGGGCGCGCGTTTGTTGCACGCCATCGACGTGTCGTAGAAATAATAGCAGCGTGTCCGCTGGAGCAGATTGCCCCCCGTCGTCGCCTTGTTGCGCAGCTGTCCCGAGGCGCCCGCCAGCAAGGCGCGGCTAAGGACTTCGTAGCGTTCGATGACGCGGCTGTCGGCGGCCAGATCGCTATTGGGAACAAGCGCACCGATGAGCAGCCCGCCGCCATCGATATCCTCGATCTCTGAGAGCGGAAGACGGCTGATATCGACGAGCTTGTCGGGGGTTTCGATCTGCAGCTTCATCAGATCGAGCAGGTTGGTCCCGCCTGCGATGAAACGCGTCGACGCGGCGGTGTCCTTGACTGCGGACTCGGCGCTGTCGGCTTTTTCATAAGTGAAGGTTTTCATGCTTCGGCCACCTCGCGGATCGCATCGACGATATTGGGATAGGCGGCGCAGCGGCAGATGTTGCCGCTCATCCGTTCGGAGATTTCGGCATCGCTGAGGTCGCTCGAATTGAGATCGTCCGAGACATGGCTGGCCCAGCCCTTCTTCGCCTCGTCGAGCATGCCCGCCGCCGAGCATATCTGCCCCGGCGTGCAATAACCGCATTGATAACCGTCATGCTTCACGAACGCCGCCTGCAGCGGGTGGAGGTCGTCCGCGCTGCCGAGCCCTTCGATCGTCGTGATCTCGTCGTCCTGATGCATCACAGCCAGCGTCAGACAGCTATTGACCCGGCAACCGTTGATCAGAACGGTGCACGCGCCGCATTGGCCGTGGTCGCAGCCTTTCTTGCTGCCCGTCAGACCGACATGTTCGCGTAACAGGTCGAGTACAGAGGTGCGAATATCGGGGTCCGCCTCGTGCGATGTTCCGTTGATCTTGAATTTCATGGCGTTTCGTCCCCGGCTGGTTTGATAAGGTAACACTGGATGAGCATGATGGTTTCCGCTGCACGGATATTTGGTGTTTTCGCGCTGCTGATGACGACCGGGTGCGCGGTCGAAGGAGAACGGATGACGAGTGCCCCGAATCCAGCGGTTGTCCCGGCGACATACCCGATCGTGATCGCGCATCGCGGGGCAAGTGGTCTGCGGCCCGAACATACGATCGCCGCCTACACGCTGGCGATCGAACAGGGCGCTGATTTCATCGAGCCCGATCTTGTGCCGACCAGGGACGATGTCCTCGTCGCACGGCATGAAAACGAGATTTCGGAAACGACCGATGTCGCCGATCACCCTGAATTTGCCGAGCGCCGGACGACGAAGACGATCGACGGTCATGAACAGACGGGCTGGTTCGTCGAGGACTTCACGCTTGCCGAACTCAAGACGTTGCGCGCCAAGGAACGCCTGCCGCAACTGCGCCCTGCCAACGCCGCCTATGACGGGCAATTCGAGATCCCGACGCTGGCCGAGATCATCACGCTCGCCAAGGCGTATCAGGTCGGCATTTATCCCGAAACCAAACACCCGACCTATTTCGCGAGCATCGGCCATCCGACCGACAAACTGCTCGTCGATCAACTGCGCGCGGTAGGGTGGGACGATGCCTCTGCGCCCGTCTTCATCCAGTCGTTCGAGGTCGACAATCTGAGACGCATCCATGCGATGACGGGGATCAGGTTGATCCAACTCGTTGCGGGAGCAGGAGGTCCGGCGGATGATGCCGTGCCCAGCTATGCCGCGATGCTCACCCCTGCGGGGCTGCGAAAGATCGCGGGCTATGCCTATGGCATCGGGCCGGACAAGGCGCAGTTATGGGCAGGTGACGCGCCGACCTCGCTCGTCGCCGATGCGCATGCGGCGAGCCTGAACGTCCATCCCTGGACGTATCGCGCGGAAAATATTTTCCTGCGCGAACCGTTCCGCCGGGGGGATGATCGCACGGCGCAGGGCGACCTTCGCGGCGAGATCGATGCAGCGCTGGCGCAGGGCATCGACGGTTTCTTCACCGATTTTCCCCTAACAGGGGGCGAGGCGCGCGACGCCGCCAGTGGAAAGCAGCCCGGCAAAGGAAGATAAGTGATGCGTAAGTTCGGCCCCCTCCTCCCCATCGTGGCTCTGTGTCTCAGCGGCTGTGTCGCGAAGACTGCGTGGGATGTGGCGACCTTGCCCGTCAAGGCGACGGGTAAGGTGATCGACTGGACGACGACGAGCCAGGAGGAGTCGGATCGGAATTATGGGCGGAAGATGCGCAAGCAGGAGGCGGAGGAGGGCCGCGCGCGGAAGGAAGCGGCGAAAGAATGCCGGAAACATCCCGAAAACAAGGATGCGTGCGAGTATCGCGGCTATCGCGCGGGCTATAACGGTTGATCGCGGTCAGAACCAACCCATTACCGTGATTGCGAAGGGGGTCCACAGGCCGGCCCGGATCCCCGCATGGCGAAGCGCATCGCCGGTCCAGTCGTTGCAGCTGTGCACGGCATCATAGTGGCCGCGTGCCGGGTAGAAGGCGTCATAGTCGAAATAGCCGTGGACCACGCGGCCGCCGGGCGCAACGCTCGCGCGGATGAACGCGGCGAGGCGGCGATACTGATCGCGCGTCAGGACGATCCGCCGCGTGTCGCGGTCGATCGTCGCCGGCGCGGGGATATGTTCGACATGGAGCAATGTCGCATCGCTGCCGATCGCCGCCGCGATCAACGTCGCGGGGCGCACATCCCACCAGGTCGGCGTATCGAGAAAGAAGCGGCGGTCGCCCCAGCCGATCGCGATATGGTCGAAGCCAGCGTAATGCGGGTTCGCCAGATCCGCAGGTGACGCAATGTCGCGCCAATCGACCCCCGCCGCCAGCTTGGGCAGGATAAAGCCGGTATGGACGCCGTTGCTCTCGACATAGATCACGACGCCCTCGCGCGGTTCGACCCAGCCGCGATTGGTCGGAATCGCGCCGCCGACCATCCCCGCCGCGCCATAGCCGACAAGGAGCAGACCCAGTCCCAGGGAGAGCCAGCGCAGCAAGCGTAATGGCATCAACGGGCGTTTCCTTTTCTCCACGCGGCCATGCTAGAACAGCGTCATGACAGACACCAATCACGTTCTCGACACGCCGCCCGAGGGGGGCAAGGCCGACTGGACCGTTTCACAGGACTGGTCGCACTATACCGCCGAGGAACATGCGACGTGGGACACGCTGTTCGCGCGGCAGGCGAAATTGCTGCCGGGCCGTGCATCGGATGCGTATCTGCGCGGGCTGGACGTGTTGAAATTGTCGAAGCCGGGGATCCCCGATTTCGAGGAATTGTCCGAACGGCTGATGAAGCTGACGGGGTGGCAGGTCGTCGCGGTCCCCGGCCTCGTCCCCGACGATGTGTTCTTCGACCATATGGCGAACCGCCGCTTCGTCGCGGGCAATTTCATCCGCCGTCCCGACCAGCTCGATTACCTTCAGGAGCCCGACGTATTTCACGACGTGTTCGGGCATGTGCCGATGCTCGCGGACCCGGTCTTTGCCGATTATTTGGAGGCTTATGGCCGGGGCGGGCAGCGCGCGCTGGGGCTCGATGCGCTCAGATATCTCGGGCGGCTTTACTGGTACACGGTCGAATTCGGGTTGATCCGCGAACCGGGCGGCTTGCGCATCTATGGCTCCGGGATCGTGTCGAGCTTCGCCGAAAGCCAGTTCGCGCTCGACGATCCGAGCCCCAACCGGATCGAATTCGACATGGCGCGGGTGATGCGCACCGAGTATCGGATCGATGATTTCCAGCAGAATTATTTCGTCATCCCGAGCTTCGACGAGTTGCTGCGAATGACGGTCGAGACCGATTTCGCGCCGCTTTACGAAGAGCTCAAGGCCAAACCCGACATCGCGGTGGCTGAGATCGTCGCGGGGGATGAGGTCATCACGCGGGGCACGCAGGCCTATGCGCGGGAAAAGGCGGCGGCGGTCTAACGCTGCCGCCTGAACGGCATCACCAGGCGCGGTTGAGGCGGGTGGCGACGCGCGTCACTTCGCCGGCAATGACCTTCGAGCCATAGCTTTTGGCGATCGTCGCGGTGTCTTCGGAATTGTTCATGACGACGCGGGTGCCGCCCGAGGCGAGCGCCTCGATCGCGCTGATCCCGATCTTGCGCTTGGCGCAGGTCGCGATGATGTCGGCTTCGGATGCGCGGATGTTGAGTGCTCTCGACATGATCGTCCTAACGACAACGGAGTTTCGATAAAGAAAAACGGCGAGGCCTCGTGGGCCTCGCCGTTTCAGGATGCTTACGCTTCCTGCAGGTTGACTGCGGAAGTCTTCCCGCGCTTGTCCTGCTCGAGCTCGTAAGAAACACGCTGGTCCTTATCGAGCGTCCGCATGCCGGCACGTTCCACGGCCGAAATGTGAACGAAGGCGTCGTCACCGCCGCCCTCAGGCGCAATGAAGCCATAGCCCTTGTCGGCATTGAAAAACTTTACGGTTCCGGTGATCATCTTGGGTATCCTTGGTCCCAGGTATGACGGGCATGCGCCAACAGCGGCACATCCCGGCTTCGGTGAGGCTAGAAAGGGACAAAGGGGGACGCGTCACGCGGTCCAATATCCGTCGCATGCGACGTCAGCCCCTATCATGTAGCATGTCGGCAGCGAGATTGTAAGCGTTAGATATCCAATGCCCAGCCGTCGCGACCCTTGGGATCGAGCGGGGCGGTGGGGACAAAGCGCGTTGCGCCCGCCTTCAATCGCAGAATCGTCCAGTCACCGCGTCGATCGATGGTTTCAAGCGCGCAGCCGCAATTTTCGAACGCGGCAACGACATCGTCGCGTTGCGTTTCGAGAAGGCCAGCAAGTACGATCGCGGCATCGGGGGCGGCAATCGCGGCGACTTCGGGGGCCATCGACACCAGCGGTCCGGCAAGAATGTTGGCGATCACGAGATCGAAGGGCGCACGCGCGCCGATCGCCTCGTCGAGCGCGCCATCGGCAACGACCAAGGCGATGTCGCCGATGGCGTTCGCCGCCGCATTTTCCCGCGTCACATCGACAGCGCGCGGATCGATGTCAGTCGCCATGATGCGCGCGTCGGGCCACAGATGCGCGGCGGCGAAGGCAAGGAGGCCGGTGCCGGTGCCGAGGTCGATGACATTGGCGAAATGCCGCCGCGCCATGCCGTCGAGCATCGCGAGGCAGCCGCTGGTCGTGGCATGATGCCCTGTGCCGAACGCCTGACCCGCATCGATCAGAAACGAGCGGCCCCCCGGCGGCGTGTCGACCGGATGCGCGCTGGTATGAACGACGAAGCGACCTTCGCGGATCGGCTCCAGCCCCGCCTGGCTCATCGTCACCCAATCCTGCGCGACGAGCGCCTCGATAACGGGGTCGATGGCCGCCGCGCTCGGCACCATCGATTTGAGGTGCGCGAGCATCGCGGCATCGGGTTCATGGTCGAGATAGGCGTCGAGCCGCCAATGGTCGCGGTCGTCCTCGACCTCTTCTGTCGTCATCAGCACCGCGTCGCTGTCGATCTCACCCGCATCGATCGCCTCCGCTTCCGCGCGGGTGCAGGGCAGGGTCACTTTCCAGCTATCGGGGCCCCAGCTATCGGTGGCTGCTTCGTTATCGGACAAAACTGGCACCGTTCACGTCGATTACCGCGCCCGTCATCGAGGGCGGAGCTTCCAGCGCGCAATAGCGTGCGACCGAGGCGATTTCCTCGGGATCGGCCACTTTGCCGAGCGGAATATCGGCGAGCAATTTGTCGCCGCCACGGCTTTCGAGATAATCCTCCGCCATTCCCGTCATCGTGAAGCCGGGACAGATCGAGAAAGCGAGAATGCCTTCACCGGCATAGCCGCGCGCGATGCTCTTGGT